>NZ_SMLA01000016.1:0-113235 GCF_004349225.1 Saccharopolyspora karakumensis | reverse complement strand
GGGTTTCGGATACGGCGTGGGTGCCGTTGGGGCGGCGGAAGAGGAGGACCGCGGGTACTTGGTCCAGCCAGGGGACCACGCGGGCTGTTCCGTCGGGTTCGACGATCGCGAGCGTGAGCGGAGTCGTCGGGTCGTCCGCGGGGATTCCGGCTGCGCGGAGGAGCCAGTGGGCCAGCAGGTCGCTCTCGGCGAACGGGAGATGTCGTGCTGCCGCTGCGCTTTCGCTCAGGAGGGCGGCGGCTTCGGGCCAGCCCGCTCCTGATCCGCCCTGCTGTTCCGGGGCGGTCAGGGCGGTGAAACCGAGTCGGCTCAAGCGTTCCCACAGATCCGCGTCGAAGGCGACGCCGCTGGTGGTCTGGTCGAGCCGGTCGTGGAGATCGCCGGCGAGGACCTCGCGCAGCACGTCGCGCAGCTCTGGGTCGACGGTGGTCATCAGCGCATTCCCAATCCGCGTGCGATGACGCCTCGCAGGATCTCGTTCGTCCCACCGCGCAGCGTGAACCCGGGCCGCTGCTGCACGGCCCGGCGGGTGAGGGCGGCGACGTCGCCGGTCTCGCCGGACGGGGTCGCGAGGTCGGCCAGCTCGGCGATGTCACCTTCGAGTACGGTTCCGAGGACCTTCACCAGCGCTGCCGGAACGTCCGCCCGTTCTCCGCGCTGGAGCGCGGCGGCGATGGACAGCGACATCTGGTGCAGTCCGGCCAGCCTGCCGGTGATCCTGCCCGCTTCGGCCGGTTCCAGACTCCCGACCAGGGCTTTCGCCAGCTGGTAGGTGGACAGGAACCGCTCCGGCCCGGAGCGCTCGAACGCCAGCTCCGAGGTGACCTGGTGCCAGCCCGCACCGATCTCCCCCACGACGTGATCGTCGGGCACCACCACCTCGTCGAGGTGGACCTCGTTGAAGTGGTGCGATCCGTTCGCCGAGATGACCGGCCGGATCTCCACGCCCGGGGAGTCCAGCCGCACCAGCAACTGGCTCAGCCCGTCGTGGCGCTCCTCCCCTGGTGGCGAGGTGCGGACGAGGGCGATGAAGGCGTCCGCGACGTGGGCCCCGGAGGTCCACAGCTTGGTGCCGCGCACCCGCCAGCCGCCGTCGACCCGTTCCGCCCGCGTGCGCACGCCGGCCAGGTCGGAGCCCGAATCCGGCTCGCTCATGCCGATCGCGAAGAACACCTCGCCGGTCACGATGCGCGGCAGGTACTCCCGCTTGAGCCGCTCGCTGCCGAAGCGCAGCAGGTTCGGCGCGACCTGCCGGTCGGAGATCCAGTGCGCGGCGACCGGCGCCCCGGCGGCCAGCAGCTCCTCGGTGACCACGAACCGCTCCAGGAACGTCCTGCCGTGGCCGCCGTACTCGGTGGGCACGGTCATGCCCAGCCATCCCCGCTCGGCGAGCGAGCGTGTGAAACCCACGTCCCACCCGCTCAACCAGCTGTCCACGGCCGGTTCGAACGCGCCCGCGGCGACCTGCTCGGCGAGGAAACCCCGCACCTCCCGGCGCACCGCGTCCAGCTGCTGGTCCTCGCGAACGGGCGGCGGCATCAACGACGGCATCGACCACTCCTGCACTGGATCCGGACCGGTTGCGCTCACCACGTAACCGGCACGCACGTCCCAGGTCAACGGGCCTTGCCGATGACCTGGTGGCGCACGTGCACGTAGGGTGTCGCCGAGTCAGGCCCGCTGCTTTGGAGGAACGCTTCTCATGTCCGATGTGCTGCTGGTCGAGCGCGCCGATCACGTGGAGACCTGGACGATCAACCTGCCCGATCAGCGCAATCCGATCTCCGGTGCGGACCTGATCGAGGCGTTCGAGGACAACGCGCGGCGGGTGCAGCAGGACCTCGACGCGCGGTGCGTGGTGCTCACCGGAGCGGGCAAGGCGTTCTCGGCGGGCGGCAACGTCAACGACATGCGGGAGAAGGCCGGCATGTTCAGCGGCAGCCCGTGGGAGATGCGCAACGGCTACCGCGACGGCATCCAGCGGATCCCGCTGGCCCTGTCCGAGTGCGAGGTCCCGATGGTGGCCGCCGTCAACGGGCCCGCGGTCGGGGCCGGATGCGACCTGGCCATGATGTGCGACCTGCGGGTGGCCTCCACCAACGCTTGGTTCGCCGAGTCGTTCGTGCAGCTGGGCATCATCCCCGGCGACGGCGGAGCCTGGTTCCTCACCCAGGCCATCGGCCCGCAGCGCGCGGCGGAGATGGCGCTCACCGGCGACCGCGTCACGGCCGCGAAGGCGCTCGAATGGGGCATGGTGGCGCACGTCGTCGAACCGGAGCAGCTGCTCGACGAGGCTCGCGCGCTGGCAGCCCGGATCGCCAAGAACCCGCCGCACGCCACCCGGATGGCCAAGCGGCTGCTCAAGGAGTCCCGGACCAACGACCTGCGCCACGTGCTGGAGCTCTCGGCCACCATGCAGGCCCTCTCCCACCACACCGCCGACCACGCCGAAGCCATGAACGCCGTGCTCGACAAGCGCCCCGGCACCTACCGAGGCCGCTGACCGCTCCGCAGGTGTGGTCCCTGATTTCAGTGGAACTCGGGTTCCCGATTTCCACTGAGTTCCGGTTCCCGAGTTCCGCTGAAATCAGGGGCGGGGTGGGTCCTCCGGGGTCAGGACGCAGCGGGAGCCGGTGAAGATGGTGACCATGCAGCGGTTGTTGTGGTTGCACAGAGACCGGGTGCCGGGGTCCGCGGCGATGCGGTTGATCAGGTCGGGCTCGCGGAGGAGGGCACGGCCCATCGCCACGAACTGGAAGCCCTCCCGCATGGCGGTGTCCATGATCTGCCGGTTGGTGACGCCCCCGAGCAGCACCATCGGCAAGCCGACCGCCGTGCGGATCTGGCGGGCGTCGTCCAGCAGGTAGCCGTCCCGGTAGGGGTACTCGCGGAGGAACCTGCTGCCGACCAGCTTCACACCGGTGCGGATGGGTTCGCGCATCACCGAGGCGAACTCGCGAACCGGGGCGTCGCCCTTGAACAGGTACATCGGGTTGAGCAGCGAGCTGCCCGCGGTCATCTCCAGCGCGTCGACGGTGCCCTCGGCCTCCAGCCACTGCGCCACCGCGATCGCCTCGTCCAGCCAGAACCCGCCGGGCACACCGTCGTCCATGTTCAGCTTGGCCAGGATCGCGATCCGGTCGCCGACGGCTTCGCGGACGGCGCGCATGATCCGCAGCGCGAACCGGGCCCGGTTCGCGAGACCGCCGCCGTAGGCATCGGTGCGCTTGTTGAGCTTGGGGCTGAGGAACGAGCTGGCCAGGTAGTTGTGTCCCAAGTGGATCTCGACGGCGTCGAAACCGGTTGCCACGGCCATTTTCGCGGCGTCGCCGTGCGCTTGGACGACCCGGTCGATGTCGGCCAGCGTCGCGGCCTTGACCGGGCGCAGCGATTGCAGGCTCAGCGACCTGCTCGGCCCGAGCGCGGGCAGCTTCGTCTTGGTGGAGTCGGCGACCGGCCCGGAGTGGCCGACCTGCGCGGAGATCGCGGCGCCCTCGGCGTGCACGGCCTCGGTCAACCGCCGCAGGCCCGGGGCTGCCTCGTCGCGCCAGACGATCTGGTGCCCGTCGGTGCGCCCCTCCGGTGCGACCGCGCAGTAGGCGACCGTGGTCATCCCGACCCCTCCGGCCGCGTGCCGCACGTGGAAGTCGATCAGCTCGTCGGTGACCAGTCCGCGACGCGCCCTCTTCTCGTAGGTCGCGGCTTTGAGCACCCGGTTGCGCAGCCGCAACGGCCCCAGCATCGCCGGGGCGAGCACGTCGGGGATGACCTCTTCGCGCATCGCTTCGTCCTCACCTCGTCGGAAGTCCAGCGTTGCGATCGGCACCCTACCAGGATTTTGGCGCACCCCGCCAAAAATTCAGGACAAGCGGCTGACCAGCGCGGAGAGCTCGGTCGACTATCGTCGGCGAGGTGAGCAACAGCGACGCCTCCGCACCGCAGCGCGGCCGCCCGACCGTGCTCGACCGCGCCGCCATCGCCACCGAGGCCTTCCGGCTCTGGGCCGAGCGCGGCTACGACGACGTGGGCTGGAAGGACATCGCCGAGGCCACCGGCGTCAGCGTCCGCACCCTCGTCCGCCACTTCGCGCGCAAGTCCGACATCGCCTGGATCGGCGTGCCCGCCGCCACCCGCCGGCTGCGCGACGCGCTCGACGACACCCCCGAGGGCTCCCCCGTCGGCGACGCCGTCCGCCGCGCGATCGTCGCGTCCATCTCGGACGATCCGATGATGCCCGCAGGCCCCGCCTGGATCCGGGTCGTGTGCGCCGAACCCGAGATCGCAGGTACCGCCCCGACCGCCTACCAGCCCTGGATCGACGAGCTCGCCCGCTTCATCGACCACCGCGTCCCCGGCATCACCCCGGCCGCCGCCACCGCTGTGGCCAGCGGATACCAGGCGGCCACCTTCGCCGCCCTGGTCGCCTGGAGCGAGGCCGGCTCCCACGAGCGCGCCGCCGCGGCGGCGGACGAAGCCCTCACCTGGCTGTCGATCCCCGCACCGTGACGCGGCACCGACATCCGGGCGAATCCGGATCGATTCCCGTGAATCGCAAGTCCGATGCCGTGGAAATCACAATTCAGAATGATTTCACCGCGAACTCCAAAAGCTTCGAATGATGCGGGAATGCTTTCTGCTATACTACTGATGTACCAGAATTCGATGTGTCAGAAGTCTGTTCTGATGAAGTCGGGGCGATGATGACTGCTGCGAGCGAGGAGCACCCGGGCAACCTGTCCATGGCGGAGAAGGCGTACCTGGCGATCAGAGACCGGCTGATCATGCTGGACATCCCGCCGATGACGGCCATCGACGACGCGGCGCTGGCGCGCTCGCTGGAGATCGGCCGCACCCCTGTGCGCGAGGCGCTCAAGCGGCTGGAGATCGACCGGCTGGTCGTGTCCTACCCGCGCCGGGGGACCTTCGCCACGGCCGTGGACATCACCGATCTGGCCTACATCTCCGACCTGCGCGTGCACCTGGAACCACTGGCCGCCCGGCGAGCCGCCGAGATCGCCGGGGATGCCGACCTGGAGGAGATCGGCGGGCTCGTCGACCAGCTCGACGGCATGGACTTCCGCTCGATGGCGCGCGACGAGGTCATGCGCTGGGACCTGCACGTGCACCGCACGATCTACCACGCGGCCGGCAACCCGCACCTCGAGGACACCCTGATCCGCTACGACAACCTCGCGACGCGGATCTTCTGCGTCTTCCTGGACCGCATGCAGGACTTCGACAGCCACGTCATGGAGCACTCGGCGCTGCTGCGAGCCATCGGATCCCGCAAGCCCGACAAGGCCGAACAGCTGGCCAGGGAGCACGTCCTCAACTTCGACAAGGCGATGCGCTCCCTGGTGTAAGAGCTGGTGAGCGACTGCTTCGCTGAGCGGTGCAGGTGGCGGAACCTGAGCGGCTTCGTGGACTCCGTGCGCCACGACTTGTGCACGTCCCATGCACGGCGTCGCGGCGTACTCGCCACGAAACCGCTCAGAACCCGCGGCGGTGCGTGCTGAGTCCCACACCTGAAACAGCGGCTAACACCTCATCGCTCAACCGGCCTGGAGGCGCTGTGCGAGCTTGCGGCGCCATTGGCCGAAGGGCCGGGCGCGATCGACCGCGAGCACGCCTACGGGTTGTTCCGCCGCGTCGACGTAGAGCGCGAGGAAATCGCCGGATTCGGGGTCGCCCTCCTCGATCTGAACGGTGCAGTCCTCGGTGCGGTGGCCGGCGAACTGGATCTTGTGCCCGTACTGGTCGGACCAGAAGTAGGGAACCGCGTGGTGCGCGGGAGCCGAGTGCTCCCGGCCGAGCAGCGCCGCCACGGCGGCCGCCGGTTGTTGCAGCGCGTTGGTCCAGTGCTCCAGCCGCATGGGACGCGCGGTGTAGTCGCGGTAGGAGTGCGCGCAGTCGCCCGCCGCCACGACCTCCGGCACCCTGGTCCGGCCGCGCGCGTCCGTGCTGACCCCGTGGTCGAGGTCGAGCCCGGAACCGGCGAGCCATTCGGTGTTCGGTTCGGCCCCGATGCCGACCACGACGACGTCCGCGGGCAGCTCCCGCCCGTCGGACAACCGCACCCCGGTCACGCGGGACTCCCCCAGCATCTCGGCGATGCCGGACAGCGGGTGCACCCGGACGCCGTTGCGGGCGTGCAGCCGGGCGCACACCTCGCCCATGTCGGCGCCCAGCGCTCGGCGCAGCGGAACCGGCCCGTTGTCGACGACGTCGACCTCGCACCCGAGCGCGACCGCCGTCGAAGCGACCTCGGCGCCGATGAACCCGGCGCCGACGACCACCAGCCGCGCTCCGGCGACCAGCTCCGCGCGCAGGCCTCGCGCGTCGTCCAGGGTCCGCAGGGTGTGCACGCCCTGGAGCGGCTCGCCGGGCAGCTGCCGCGCCCGCGCGCCGGTGGCCAGCACGACGCCGTCGGTGCCGATGCGGGTTCCGTCGGCGAGCACGACCGCGCGACCGGCCGCGTCGAGCGCGCTCGCGGGCTGCCCGAGGCGCCAGTCCACGTCGAGCTCGTCGTCGTCGGAGTCGGTGAGCCGGATGTCGTCCTCGTCGATCGCCCCCGCCAGGAACTCCTTGGACAGCGGCGGCCGGTCGTAGGGGCGGTGCGGCTCGTCGCCGATCACCGCGATCTCGCCTTCGAAACCCTGCTCGCGCAGCGCGCGGACCGCCGAGAGCCCGGCCAGGGACGCGCCGACGACCGTGATGCGGCGCATCAACCGACCTCCTCCGCGACGGTGCTGCCGACGCGAGTCGACTCGTGCACGTAGACCATCCCGTCCTCGACCGTGACGGCGTGCGTGCGGACCGGCTTCTTGGCCGGCGGGCCGCTGGGCATTCCCGTGCGGAGGTCGAAACACGCTGCGTGCAGCGGGCATTCGACCGCGCATCCCTCCAACCACCCGTCGGACAGCGAGGCGTCCTGATGCGAGCAGGTGTCGTCGATCGCGTAGAGCTCACCGTCGACGTTGAACACCGCGATCGCCACCTCGCCGTGCACGCGGACCGACTCCCCCGGCGGCAGGTCGAGCAGCTCACCAACCAAGATCATTACGCCTCCTGTTGCAGATAGCGGAACACCGCGTGCTATGCGCAACAACAGGATGGGGGTCCGCAGCCCGCTCGTCAATGGGAGATTTTCGCCCGAAACAGGGATTTATCAAGGGGTTCCAACCCCCGGGCGCACCCCATCGCGAGGTCGCGCTCTGCTGCGTCACGGCCTCGTGGACGGGCGATGAGGGGGTTGAGGTGTTGCTTCGGCGATGCCGAGGGGATACCTTCTCGCCAACAGATATATCAGTAGTAGGTCGCGGTCACAACCGCGACGCCGCACTCCGTTCGCGGCGCCCAGCGCACCGCGTCGCACCCGGGGGACCCCATGACCGACCGCCCCAGACGGCCTCGGCGAGGTCTGAGACCGCCTGTCGTGCAAGAGGAACGCACGGTCCACCGCGCGGTCGCGGCCGCCTCGGTCGGCAACGTCGCCGAGTGGTACGACTTCGGGATCTACTCCTACCTGGCCGCCGGGGTGCTCGACCAGGTCTTCTTCGCCGACTTCGGCCCGTGGGCGGCGGTGTACACGCTCGGCGCGTTCGCCGCCGCGTTCGTGATGCGCCCGCTGGGCGGTTTCGTCTTCGGGCGCCTCGGCGACCGCTTCGGGCGCACCAAGGTCCTGTCCGCCACGGTGCTCATGATGGCGGCGGCCACGGTGCTGCTCGGGCTCCTCCCCGACTACGGCGCCGCCGGCCTGCTGGCGCCCGTCCTCGTGCTGCTCGTGCGGATGCTGCAGGGCTTCTCCGCGGGAGGCGAGTACACCGGGGCGCTGACGCTGATCGCCGAGTACGCGCCGGACCGGCGCCGCGGGTTCTTCGGCAGCTGGCTGGAGTTCAGCACGCTGACCGGCTACGCCCTCGGCGCGGGCACCTGCGGCGCGGTGGTCGCGCTGCTGCCGCCGGACGCGCTGCTGGCGTGGGGCTGGCGCGTGCCGTTCATGCTCGCCCTACCGCTCGGGCTCATCGGGCTCTACCTGCGCATCCGCCTGGAGGACACCCCGGCGTTCCGGCAGCTCATGGAGCGATCGCCGGTGCTGGCCACGATGACGACGCGACGCGCGGTGCAGATCGTGCTGCGCCACTACCGGACTCCCGCGCTGGTGGCCGCCGGGATCGTCGTGGCGTGGAACGTCACCAACTACGTGCTCACCAACTACGTCCCGACCTACCTGACCAGCACGCTCCCCCGCCACGGCGAGGGCGGCACCAGCAACGCGGTCGCGACGGGCATGCAGGTCGCGGTCATGGTGGTGATGCTGTGCGCCATCGTCGGCGTGGGCAGGCTCAGCGACCGCATCGGCCGCAAACCCGTGCTGATGACCGGAAGCGTCGCCCTGGTCCTGCTCGGGCTGCCCGCCGTGTGGCTGCTGCGCGCCGGAACGGGCGGTCAGGCGCTCGGGCTGCTCATCATCGGGTTGTGCCTGATGTGCTTCGCGGCGGTCTCACCGTCGACGCTGCCCGCGCTGTTCCCCACGATGATCCGCTACAGCAGCCTCGCGGTCATCTTCAACCTGTCGGTGTCGTTGTTCGCCGGCACCGCACCGACGATCATCGAGGCCGCGGTCACCGCGACCGGCAACCTGGACTGGCCGGGCTACTACCTGATCGGCGCGGGCATCATCGGGATCGTCGCCACGCACTTCCTGCGCGAGCACGCGGGCAAGCCGCTGGACGGAGCCGCGCCGCTGACCTCCAGCGCCGAGCTACCACCACCGCCGCTGTCGGAAGACGGTGTGCCGCTGGAACTTCCGCGCTAGAGCGCGAGCACTTCCGCGTCTCGACGACGAACGCGCGAAGGTGGCCTCGCACCGGTCCGGTGCGAGGCCACCTCCTCAGCCGCGGTCAGCCGGTCCGCTCGCGGACCCAGTCGTGGAACTCGACGATGTGGTGCTCGCTGGGCACCAGCACGCCGCCGGAGGCGTAGGAGCGGGAGTCCATGGCCAGCTGGCAGCGCTCGCAGGCGTCGAAGTCCTGCTGGTTGACCCGGTGGAACAGCTCCACCGACCGGTCGATGTCGGCACCCGAGTCGACCACATCGGGCAGGTACAGCCAGTCGCAGCGCACGAGCGTGCGGTCCGGTGCCAGCGGGAACATCCGGTGGAAGACGACGTGGTCGGGCACGAGGTTGATGAACACCTGCGGCCGGACGGTGATGGCGTAGTAGCGGCGGTCCTGGTCCTCGTTGACGCCGGGCAGCTTGGCCAGTCCGGCCGAACCGTCCACGGTGAAGCCCTCGATGTCCTCGCCGAACTCGGCGCCGTGGCCCACGAAGTACTGCGCGGCCAGACCGTCGGCGAACTCGGGCAGGACCTCGGTGAGCTCGGGGTGGATCGTGGCGCAGTGGTAGCACTCCATGAAGTTCTCGACGATCTGCTTCCAGTTCGCCTTCACGTCGTACTCGACGCGCCTGCCCAGCTTGAGGTCGGCGACCTGGTAACCGACGATCGCGTCCGGCGTGCCGAGGCGGTTGGTGACGTCACCGATGACGGTGTCGTCGAACGACGGCGGTTCCTCGGCCAGGCACAGCCACACGTACCCGAGCCACTCCCGCACGTGCACCTCGTGCAGGCCGTACTGGGTGCGGTCGACGTCGTCCATGGCGTTGAGGTTCGGCGCGGCGATCAGCTCGCCGTCGAAGGAGTACGTCCAGGCGTGGTACGGGCATTGGAAGGACCGGCGCACCTCGCCGGACTCCTCGGTGCACAGCCGCGCGCCTCGATGCCGGCACACGTTGAGGTGCGCCTTGATGGCACCGCTGCGGTTGCGGGTGACCAGCACGCTCTCCCGGCCGATCTGGACGGTCTCGAACTGGCCCGGCTTGGCCAGGTCCGCACTGCGCACCGCGCAGAACCAGCCGGCCTCGAAGATCGTCGCCTGTTCGAGGCGGAAGATCCCCGGCTCGGTGTAGTGGTGCCCCGGCAGCGTCTCGCGCAGGCTCTCGGGCAGCTGGGACTCGGTGGTGGGAAGCTCACCGGTGGTCATGGGCACAGTCTCCTCAGCGCTGGAGTGGGGTCAGGGGAACACGACGGTGCTGTTGCCGTTGAGCAGGACGCGGTGCTCGCAGTACCACCGCACCGCGCGGGACAGCGCGAGCGCTTCGGCGTCGCGGCCCACGGTCTGCAAGGCTCTCGGATCGTGGGTGTGGTCGATGCGGATGACCTCCTGCTCGATGATCGGCCCCTCGTCCAGGTCGGGGGTCACGTAGTGGGCCGTGGCGCCGACGAGCTTGACGCCGCGGTCGTACGCCTGGTGGTAGGGCTTGGCGCCCTTGAAACCGGGCAGGAACGAGTGGTGGATGTTGATCGCCCTGCCGTGCAGCGCCTTGCAGGTCTGATCGGACAGCACCTGCATGTAGCGGGCGAGCACGACCAGGTCCGCGTCGTGGTCGTCGACCAGCCGCAGCAGCCGCGCCTCGGCCTCGGGTTTGGTCTCCGGGGTGACCGGAACGTGGTGGAACGGCAGGCCGGCGGCCTCGGCCATCGGGCGCAGGTCCTCGTGGTTGGAGACCACGGCGACGATCTCGGCGCTCAGCGCGCCCGCGCGCCAGCGGTAGATGAGGTCGTTGAGGCAGTGCCCGAGCTTGGAGACCATCACCAGCACGCGGGCGGGCCGCGCCGAGTGGAACGCGTAGTCCATGCCGAATTCCGTTGCCACCGGCTCGAATCCGCGCTTGAGCTCGTCGAGGTCGGCATCGTCGCCGCTGGCCTGCACCCGCAGGAACAGGCGTCCGCGCACGGCGTCGTCGAACTGGCGGTACTCGCCGATGTCGCACCCGTGCCGGAACAGGAACGAGCTGACGGCCTGGACGATGCCGGTGCGGTTCCGGCAGCTCAGGGTGAGGGTGAATGTCACGGGCTTCTCCTCAGCATTCCACGATGTTGAGCGCGAGGCCGCCACGAGCGGTCTCCTTGTACTCGTCCTTCATGTCGGCGCCGGTGTCGCGCATCGTCTTGATGGCCTTGTCCAGCGAGACGTGGTGCTTGCCGTCGCCGCGCAGCGCCATCCGCGCCGCGGTGATCGCCTTGATCGCCGCGACCGCGTTGCGCTCGATGCACGGGATCTGCACGAGCCCGCCGATCGGGTCGCAGGTCAGCCCGAGGTTGTGCTCGATGCCGATCTCGGCGGCGTTCTCCACCTGCTCCGGCGTTCCGCCCAGCAGCTCGGCGAGTCCGGCCGCGGCCATCGAGCAGGCCGAACCGACCTCGCCCTGGCAGCCGACCTCGGCACCGGAGATGGAGGCGTTCTGCTTGAACAGCGCGCCGACCGCTCCGGCGGTGAGCAGGAAGCGGACCGCCGCGTCGTCGTCGAAGCCCGGCAGGAAGCGGTGGGCGTAGTGCAGCACCGCCGGGACGATCCCGGCGGCTCCGTTGGTCGGGGCGGTCACCACCCGGCCGCCCGCCGCGTTCTCCTCGTTGACCGCCAGGGCGTAGAGGGTCACCCACTCCATGGGGTCGGCGTCGTCGTCGAGGCGGGCGTGCAGGTCCTGGGCGCGGCGGCGGACTTCGAGACCGCCGGGCAGGACGCCGCCGGTGCGCACGCCCTGCTCGACGCACTCCCGCATCACCTGCCAGATGTGCAGCAGGTGCCCTCTGGTCTCGTTCTCGGGGCGCCAGGTCGCCTCGTTGGCCAGGACGACGTCGCTGATGCGCCCACCCGTCTCCGCTGCTCGGGCGAGCAGTTCGGCGCCGGTGCCGAACGGGTGGGCGACCGGCTCGGCGTCCTCGACGAGCGCCGGGCGGTCGGTCTCGTCCTCGTCGAGCACGAATCCGCCGCCGACGGAGTAGTACTCGCGGCGCACGAGCCGATCACCGCCGTCGTCGAAGGCCTCGAAGGACATGCCGTTGCTGTGGAAGTCGAGCCGTTCACCGCGGTGCAGCACGATGTCGGCGTCCACGTCGAAGGGGATCTTGTGCTCGCCGCCGAGGCTGATGCGGTGCTCCTCGCGCACCGCCAGCACCTGCGGTTCGACTGCCACCGGGTCGACCAGGTGCGGTTGCTCCCCGGTCAGCCCGAGCACGACGGCCTTGACGCTGCCGTGCCCGTGCCCGGTGGCGCCCAGCGAGCCGAACAGCTCGCAGCGCAGCCGGGTCGTGCGGGGCAGCGCTCCGGTCCGGCGCAGGTGGTCGACGAACCGGAACGCCGCACGCATCGGTCCGACCGTGTGCGAACTCGACGGCCCGATGCCGACCTTGAACAAGTCGAAGACGGACAGGCTCATGCATGTGCTCCTGATCGGTTGGGGGCGGAGCGAGGGCAGGTGGCGGTTCTGGTCCGAACTGCGCGGGCGGAACGGACCACGACCGACCTGGCCCCGGGTTTCAGCGGCGGATTCGGTGCATGTCGGGGTCGACCAGCGGCTCGGCCGCGACCGTGGCGTCGACCATGCGGTCGAAGTACTTGATCCGGACGCGGGTTCCGACCACCGCCGTGGCCGGGAGCCAGGCGTAGGCGATGGGCACTCCGAGGGTGTGCGCGAAGGCCGCCGAGGTGACGTACCCCGAGGGCACGCCGTCGACGAACACGGGCTCGGAACCGAGGACCACGCTGCGGCCGTCGTCGATGGTCAGGCACGACAGGCGCCGCGTCACCGCGTCGGGTTCGATGCCGGCGAGGGCGTCGCGGCCCACGAACTCGCCCTTCTGCGGCCGGACGGCGAACCCGACGCCGGCCTCGTAGGGGTTGTGCTCGGTGGTCATGTCCGCTCCCCAGGCGCGGTAGCCCTTCTCCAGCCGGAGGCTGTTGAACGCGGCCCGCCCGGCTGCCACCACGCCCAGGTCCCGGCCGGCCTCGAAGAGCACGTCCCACAGCCGCTGGCCGTACTCCGCGCTGGTGTAGAGCTCCCAGCCCAGCTCGCCGACGTAGGACACCCGCATGGCGGTCACCGGGATCCCGGCGATGTGGATCTGCTTGCAGCGGAAGAACTTCAGGCCCTCGTGCGAGAGGTCGTCGCGGCTCAACGGCTGCACCAGGTCGCGCGCCAGCGGACCCCACACGCCGATGCAGCAGGTGCCGCCGGTGATGTCGCGCAGCACGACACCGCCGTCCTCGGGCAGGTTGCGCCGCAGGTGCTCGTGGTCGAGGTTGCCGTTGGCGCCGACCTGGAACAGCTGCTCCCCCAGCCGCGCGACGGTGAGGTCGCTGCGCACGCCACCGGCCTCGTCGAGCATCAGCGTGTAGGTCACCGAACCGACCGACTTGTCCACCTTGTTGGTGGTGAGCCGGTCCAGGAACGCCAGCGCCCCCGGCCCGCTGACCTCCAGTCGCTTGAGCGAGGTCATGTCGTAGAGCGCGACGGCGGTGCGGGTCTTCCACGCCTCCACGGCCGCGACGGGGCTGTGGAACATCGCCGACCAGGTGTCCCGCGCGGGCGGCTGCCACTCCATCGGCAGGTCCTTGACCAGCGCGGCGTTGGCCTCGAACCAGTGCGGGCGCTCCCAGCCGTGGGCTTCGAGGAACACCGCGCCGAGCTCCTTCTGGCGCGCGTGGAACGGGCTGACCCGCAGCTCGCGCGGCGAGAACTTCGGCTGCAGCGGGTGCTTGACGTCGTAGATCTCCACGAAGTTGCGCGAGGAGGTCTCCTCGACGTAGTCGGGCGCGGTCTCCAGCTCGTCGAAGCGGTGCACGTCGCAGCCGTGCAGCTCGACCTCGCTGCGGCCGTCGACCAGCAGCTGCGCCACGGAGCGCGCGACACCGGCGGAGTGCGTGACCCACACGGCCTCGGCGATCCAGAACCCCTGGACCTCGGAGGATTCACCGACGAGCGGCCCGCCGTCGGGGGTGAAGGAGAAGACGCCGTTGAAGCCGGTGTCGACCTTCGCGGTCTCCAGCGCGGGCAGCAGCCGCTTGCTGTGCTCCCAGGAGGCGGCGAAGTCCTCCTCGGTGAACGGCAGCATCGACGGCATCGCCCGCTCCGAGGTCTCCTCGTCCTGCGGGAGGTCGCTCAGCCGCACCGGAATCGGGCGGTGGGCGTAGGTTCCGATGCCGAGGCGGTCGACGTGCTCGCGGTAGTACAGGTCGCGGTCCTGGTGGCGCAGGATCGGCAGGTTGGCCTCGGTGCGCTCGTCGTTGCGCCCGGCCAGCTCGGGCAGCGGGTCGGTCTTGGCGTACTGGTGGGCCATGGGCAGCAGGGGCACGGTCATGCCGACCATCTCGCCGATGGCCTGGCCCCAGAACCCGGCGCAGGACACCACGATGTCGGCGGGGATCTCGCCGTGGTCGGTCTCGACGCCGGTCACCCGGCCGTGGCTGTGGTTGATCCCGGTGACCGTCACCGCGCCCCGGAACCGGGCTCCCCGCGCCACCGAGCGCCGGGCGAGCGCGACGACCGCGCGAGCGGCCTTGGCGAGCCCGTCGGTGGGCGTGTGGAACCCGCCGAGGACCTTCTCGGCGTCGAGCAGCGGGTGCAGCTTCGCGCATTCCTCGGGGCCGATGACCTCGCCGGGAACGCCCCAGGAGGTGGCCCAGCCCTGCTTGCGGTGCAGGTCGGCGAACCGCTCGGGGGTGGTGGCGATCTCGAGACCGCCGACCTGGTTGAAGCAGCGGTCGCCGTCGTCGTCGAGGCCCTGGAGCTTCTCGACGGTGTAGGTGGCGAACTCGGTCATCGTCTTGGACGGGCCGGTCTGGTAGACGAGGCCGGGCGCGTGGGAGGTCGAGCCGCCGGTGAGCGGCAACGGGCCCTGGTCGACGACGGTGACCTGGTTCCACCCGCGGCTCGTGAGCTCATCGGCCAGGTTCGCGCCGACGATCCCGGCTCCGATGATGACGACGCGAGGGGTCGTGCTCATGGTGGTCTCCTAACGGGCGGGTGTGAAGCTGGGGAGACTCCGCCTGCGACGAGGCGGGATGCGTTGCGAGGAAAGCAGTTCCGGCACCGAGTGGAGCCGCGCGGAGATGATCGACGCCCTCTGAACGAGGACTGATATATCAACTGCACATCAAAATAGGCGTCTCCGGTTTCGCGGTCAACACGCGCAGCCGAAATTCCACCGACGGGCACGATCCACTCCACGCGCGCCCACCCGTCCGGGCGCCCTCACCGGCGCCAACGCCTCGAAGGCCGCCGCGATCTCGACCCGTCCGGACTTCAGCCCTTGACCTAACGGCACGCGCTGCTACCTTTGGTATCCATCTGATATGTCAGTTGTCCATAAGTGCCTCTCCCCTGTCGAGCACCCGCTCACCGCACATCGAACGGAGGGCTCTCATGCCGCGCACTCCCGGCGCCGACCTGCCTGAGCACCCGGACTGGCTCTGGGGCCCCGCCGACCCGAAACCGTCCTACGACGTGGTGATCGTGGGCGGCGGCGGCCACGGCCTGGCCACCGCCTACTACCTCGCCGTCAACCACGGCATCACCAACATCGCCGTGCTCGAGAGCGGTTGGCTCGCAGGCGGGAACATGGCCCGCAACACCACGATCATCCGCTCCAACTACCTCTGGGACGAAAGCGCCGGGCTCTACGAGCACGCGCTGAAGCTCTGGGAAGGGCTGGAGGAGGAGCTGGACTACCCGCTGCTGTTCTCCCAGCGCGGCGTGCTCAACCTCGCCCACTCCCTGCAGGAGGTCCGCGACAGCGTCCGCCGGGTGGGGGCGAACCGGCTCAACGGCATCGACGCCGAGTGGCTCGACCCCCAGCAGGTGGCCGAGATCTGCCCGATCCTCAACACCTCACCGGACCTGCGCTACCCGGTCATGGGCGCGACCTGGCAGCCCCGCGCGGGCATCGCCAAGCACGACCACGTCGCCTGGGGCTTCGCCCGCGCCCTGGACCGGATGGGCGTGGACCTGGTGCAGAACTGCCAGGTCACCGGATTCGACCGGGTGGGCGACAAGATCGTGGGCGTGCGCACCACGCGCGGCGACATCGCCACCGGCAAGGTCGCGCTGGCCGCCGCCGGGCACACCTCGGTGCTCGCCGACGAGCTCGGGCTTGCGCTGCCGCTGCAGAGCCACCCGCTGCAAGCACTGGTCTCCGAACTGCTCGAACCCGTGCACCCGACGGTGGTCATGTCCAACGCCGTGCACGTCTACGTCAGCCAGGCGCACAAGGGAGAGCTCGTCCTCGGCGCCGGCATCGACGCCTACAACTCCTACGGGCAGCGCGGATCGTTCCACACCATCGAGCGCGAGCTGACCGCCGCGGTCGAGCTGTTCCCGATGTTCGCCCGCGCGCACGTGCTGCGCACCTGGGCGGGCGTGGTGGACGTGACCCCGGACGCCTCGGCGATCATGGGCCTGACCCCGTTCGAGGGCCTGTACATCAACTGCGGTTGGGGCACAGGAGGTTTCAAGGCGACACCCGGCGTCGGCTGGTGCTACGCCCACACCATCGCCCACGACGAACCCCACCCGCTCAACGCCCCGTTCAGCCTGGACCGGTTCACCACAGGCGCGCTGGTAGACGAACACGGCGCCGCCGGCGTGGCGCACTAGTCCTTCCGAAAGTGGCATAGCCACTTCCTCTTTCAGGTGAGCGCCATGCAACTTGCACCGCCGGGGGTTCTGAGCGGCTTCGCGGTGAGTACGCCGGGACGCCGCGTACTCGAATGCTCAAGGAGCGGCGCACGGAGTCCACGGAGCCGCTCAGGTTCCCCCACCCGCACCCCCGAGCAGCTCAACCCCGCACATCCCACAAGGAGGCTCCCATGATGCTGATTCCCTGCCCGTGGTGCGGGCCGCGCAACGAGACCGAGTTCCACTACGGCGGACAGGCCGACGTGTCCTACCCCGCCGATCCGCAGGCCGTGTCCGATGTGGACTGGGCGCGATTCCTGTTCTACCGCGCCAATCCGAAGGGCGCCTTCGCCGAGCGGTGGAACCACCAGGCGGGCTGCCGGCGCTGGTTCACCCTGCGCCGCGACACCAGGACCAACGAGATCCTCCACGACGACGGGGCGGTGACGAGGTGAGCAACGAGTTCAGGCTGGCCGAAGGCGGTCGGATCGACCGGGATCGCGCTCTGCGATTCCGGTTCGACGGGCGGGAGTACGAGGGCTTCGAAGGCGACACCCTCGCCTCGGCGCTGCTGGCCAACGGGGTCCACCAGGTCACCACCAGCATCAAGCACGGGCGCCCGCGCGGGATCATGGCCGCCGGCCCCGAGGAACCGAACGCGCTGGTGCAGATCGACGAGCCGTTCCCGGAACCCATGCTCACCGCGACCACCGTCGAACTGCGCGACGGCCTGGCCGCCACCGGGCTGCCCGGCCAGGGACGGCTGGCGACCGAACCCGACCCGGCCCGCTACGAGACGACGCACGCGCACTGCGACGTCCTCGTGGTCGGCGCCGGACCCGCCGGCCTCGCGGCGGCGCTGAGCGCCGCGCGCAGCGGAGCCCGCGTGATCATCGCCGATGCGGGCACCGAGTTCGGCGGCCAGCTGCTGGGCAGCGGTGAGCAGCTGTCGGGCAGGCCCGCCGACACCTGGGTCCAGCGGGTCGTGGCCGAGCTCGACGCCTCCCCAGAGGTGACCGCGCTGCCGCGCACGACCGTGTTCGGCCACTACGACCACAACTACCTCGTGGCCGTCGAGCACCACGGCGAGGACTCCTTCGTCCGGCAGCGGACCTGGCACATCCGGGCTCGCGAGGTCGTGCTGGCGACCGGTTCGCACGAGCGCCCGCTGGTGTTCCCGGGCAACGACCGCCCCGGCACGATGCTGGCCGGAGCCGCCCGCACGTACCTCCACCGCTACGGAGTGCTCCCGGGTGAGCGCGCGGTCGTGTTCACCACCAACGACAGCGCCTACGCCGCCGCGATCGACCTGCACGACGCCGGGGTCGCCATCGCCGCGGTGGTGGACGTCCGGGCGGTCGTGTCGACGGTGTGGGCCTCGCGCTGCGTGGAGCGCGGCATCCCCATCCGCAACGGCTCCGCCCTGATCGGCACCTCGGGCACCAACCGCGTGAACGGCGCGACCGTGCAGCGGCGGGGCGAGGACGCGACCGTCGAGCTGGACTGCGACCTGCTGCTGGTCTCCGGCGGCTGGAACCCGGCCGTGCACCTGCACAGCCAGTCGCGCGGAACCCTGCGCTACTCGGCGGAGATCGGTGCGTTCGTGCCGGACCGCAGCGCGCGCGGTGTGCGCTCGATCGGCGCCGCCGCAGGCATTTTCGGCACCTTCGACTGCCTGCGCACCGGTTCCGAGGCGGGCAGCGACGCGGCGCGCGAAGCCGGGTTCGACGCCGACTTCGCCGAGGTGCCCGCGGTGGCGAGCCCGCCGGTCGTCCCACCGCAGCCGACGTGGCTGCTCACCTGCGCGTGCGAGGACGATCAGTACGTGGACCTCGCGCGCGACGCCACCGTGTCCGACGTCCGCAAGGCCGTCGGCGCGGGCATGGACTCGGTCGAGCACATCAAGCGGTTCACCACCATCGGCACCGCCCACGACCAGGGCAAGACCTCCGGCATCCTGTCCTCCGGGGTGATCTCCCAGCTGCTGGGCGTCGAGCTCTCCGAGGTCGGCGCGACGACGTTCCGCCCGCCCTACACGCCGGTGGCCTTCGCCGCCCTGGCCGGCCGCGACCGGGGCGACCTCTACGACCCGGTCCGGGTCACCGCGATGCACGACTGGCACGTCGAGCAGGGCGCGCCGTTCGAGGACGTCGGCCAGTGGAAGCGGCCCTGGTACTACCCGCTGCCGGGTGAGGACATGCAGGCCGCGGTGCTGCGCGAGTGCGACGCGGTGCGCACCGGCGTGGGCATGCAGGACGTCTCCACGCTCGGCAAGATCGACGTGCAGGGACCGGACGCCGCCGAGTTCCTCGACCTCGTCTACACCAACAAGATGAGCACCCTGAAGGTCGGCCGCATCCGGTACGGGCTGATGTGCACCGCCGACGGCATGGTCTTCGACGACGGCACGGTCATGCGCACCGGCGAGCACCGCTACCTCATCTCGACCACCTCCGGTGGTGCCGCCGGAGTGCTGGAGTGGCTGGAGGACTGGCTGCAGACCGAGTGGCCGCACCTGCGCGTGCACCTGACCTCGGTCACCGAGCAGTGGGCCACCATCGCCTTGGCCGGCCCCCGCTCCCGCGACGTGCTGGCCGCGGTGTCCTCCGGCCTCGAGCTCGACAACGAGTCCTTCCCGTTCATGGCCTGGCAGGACGGCCTCGTCGCGGGCCGCCAGGCGCGGGTGTGCCGGATCAGCTTCTCCGGCGAGCTCGCCTTCGAGATCAACGTGCCCCGCTGGTACGGCCGCGAGGTGTGGGAGGTGCTGCACGACGCCGGAATCCCGTTCGGCATCACCCCGTACGGCACCGAGACGATGCACGTGCTGCGCGCGGAGAAGGGCTTCCCCATCGTCGGCCAGGACACCGACGGCACGGTCACCCCGCACGACCTCGGGATGAGCTGGGCGGTGTCGAAGAAGAAGGACGACTTCCTCGGCATGCGCTCCTTCACCAGGGAAGACACCACCCGCTCCGACCGCAAGCACCTCGTCGGGCTGCTCACGCCCGCCGACTCCCCCGTCGTCCCGGAGGGATCGCAGCTGGTGGCCACCGGTGAGCTGCCCGAACCGCCGGTGCCGATGCTGGGGCACGTCACCTCCAGCTATCGCAGCGCGGCCCTGGGCCGCCCGTTCGCGCTCGCGCTGGTCGCCGGCGGTCGCGACCGCATCGGGCAGACGATCTACAGCCACGTGGGCGACCAGCTGGTGCCCGTGGAGATCACCGAACCGGTCTTCTACGACAAGGAAGGAGCCCGCCGCGATGGCTGAGCCCTACGGCGAATCCCCGCTGGCCTCGCACGCCGACGTGCTGACCGATGCCTCCGTCCCCGGATCTCTGCACCTGTCCGAGGTGTCCTTCACCGCGCAGGTCACGCTGCGCGTCGACCCGAAGAGCCCTGCCGCGGAACGCATCGGCACCGCGCTCGGCACCATGCTGCCCAACCAGTCCGGGCAGGTGTCGCGCACCGAACGGCTGCTCGTCGCCTGGCTCGGACCGGACGAATGGCTGCTGGTCGGCCCGGAAGGAGAGGCCGACCGGATCCAGGCGACGGTGGCCGAGGCGCTCGGCGACGAGCACGGCGCCGTCGTGGACGTCTCGGCGCACCGCACCATCATCGAAGTCGCCGGACCGAAGGCCCCCGAGCTGCTGGCCAAGGGCTGCGCGCTGGACCTGCACCGGCGCGCCTTCGGTGCCGACCGCTGCGCGCAAACCCTGCTGGCGCGCACCGGCGTGGTGCTGCTGTGCCGCGACGCCGAACCGCCGAACTACTGGATCTTCGTGCGCGCCTCGTTCGCGCGCTACCTCGCCGACTGGCTCCGCGACGCAGCGGCCGAATACCACCAGAACCGTTGAACAGGAGCGTTGACGTGACCGAAGCCCGTGCAGTCGTGTCCACCGGGAAGGGCAAGCCGGTCGAGGTCACCACCATCCACGTGCCCGACCCGGGCCCGGGCGAAGCGGTGATCCGGGTGCAGGCGTGCGGTGTCTGCCACACCGACCTGCACTACCGCGAGGGCGGCATCAGCGACGACTACCCGTTCCTGCTCGGCCACGAGGTGGCCGGGGTCGTCGACTCCGTCGGGGACGGGGTGCACAACGTCGAACCGGGCGACTTCGTCGTGCTGAACTGGCGGGCGGTGTGCGGGAACTGCCGCGCCTGCAAGCGCGGTCGCCCGCAGTACTGCTTCGCCACCCACAACGCCGCCCAGCCGATGACGCTGGCCGACGGCACACCGCTCTCGCCGGCGTTGGGCATCGGCGGTTTCGCCGAGCGCACGCTCGTCCACTCCGGACAGTGCACGAAGGTGGCCCCGGCGGCGCGCCCGGCGGTGGCCGGGTTGTTGGGCTGCGGTGTGATGGCCGGGATCGGCGCCGCGGTCAACACCGGCCAGGTCGGTCCGGGCGATTCGGTGGCCGTCATCGGCTGCGGCGGCGTCGGAGACGGAGCCATCGCCGGGGCGGCCATGGCCGGTGCGCGGCGGATCATCGCGGTCGACAAGGACCCCGAGAAGCTGGAGTGGGCGCGGGGATTCGGTGCCACGCACACCGTCAACGCCTCCGAGTCCGACACCGTGGAGGCGATCCGCGAGCTCACCGGTGGTCACGGAGCGGATGTGGTCGTGGACGCGGTGGGAGTGCCCGCGACCTACGAGCAGGCGTTCTACGCCCGCGACCTGGCGGGCACGGCCGTGCTGGTCGGCGTGCCGGACCCCTCGATGCGGCTGGACCTGCCGCTGCTGGACGTCTTCGCCCGCGGCGGGGCGCTGAAGTCCAGCTGGTACGGTGACTGCCTCCCCGAACGGGACTTCCCGATGCTCACCGAGCTCCACCTGCAGGGCCGGCTGCCGCTCGAGAAGTTCGTCAGCGAGGAGATCTCCCTTGATGATGTCGAAGCGGCCTTCGCGAAGATGGGCCGCGGCGAAGTGCTGCGTTCGGTGGTGACGTTCCCATGAGCATCCGGCTCGACCACGCCACCGTCGAGGGGAAGTTCTCCCTCGACGGCGAGGTCCACGAAGTCGAGAACAACCTGTGGGTCGTGGGCGACGACCACCAGTGCCTCGTCATCGACGCACCGCA
Organism: Saccharopolyspora karakumensis; assembly: GCF_004349225.1. Taxonomy (NCBI): domain Bacteria; kingdom Bacillati; phylum Actinomycetota; class Actinomycetes; order Pseudonocardiales; family Pseudonocardiaceae; genus Saccharopolyspora; species Saccharopolyspora karakumensis. The sequence continues at coordinate 91,642 of NZ_SMLA01000016.1, read as the reverse complement.
CGACGTCGACGCCGTCCTCGAACTCGTCGCGGGCCGCGAAGTGGTCGCGGTGCTGGCCACCCACGCCCACGACGACCACGTGCGGGTGGCCCCACAGCTGGCCGACGCCGTCGGCGCTCCGCTGTACCTGCACCCGATGGACCGGCCGGTGTGGGAGCTGACCCACCCGGACCGGGCACCGGACGGGTGTCTGGTGGACCGCCAGACGTTCCACATCGGACGGTTGAGCCTGCAGGTCGTCCACACCCCCGGCCACACCCCGGGATCGGTGTGCTTCTACTGCCCGGACCTGGCGACCGTGTTCACCGGCGACACCCTGTTCGCCGGTGGGCCGGGCGCGACCGGGCGCTCGTTCTCCGACCGCGACGCGATCATCGACTCGATCCGGAACCGGCTGCTGCCGCTGCCCGCGCGGACCAGGGTCCGTCCCGGGCACGGCCCGGGCACCACGATCGGCGAGGTCGTGGCGCAGTTCGACGAGTGGGTGTCCCGGTGAGCGCGGTGCCGGCCTCCGCGCTGCGCAACGCCTCCTACGAGGTGCTGCCCTTCGCCAGCACCGAGGAGAAGGTCCTCGCCCACGTGCCCCGGGACGTGGTGCTGACCGTCACCACCACCGAGGCGCGGGGGCTGGAGCCGACGGTCGACCTGGCCGTCCGGCTCGGCAAGAACGGCTACGCCGCCGCCCCGCACCTGGCCGCACGGCTGGTGCGCGACCGCGCCGAACTGGACGAGATCGCCGCGCGGCTGCTGGAGTCGGGGGTGGACCGCCTGTTCGTCGTCGGCGGTGACGCCGCCGAGCCCGCCGGCGAGTTCCCCGACGCCGAGAGCCTGCTGATCGCGCTCGCCGAGGGCGGGCACGACTTCTCCCACATCGGCATCGCCGGATACCCGGAGGGGCACGGCACGATCCCGGACTCGGTGATCTCCGAAGCGTTGCGGCGCAAGACCGTTCACGCCAACGAGATCGTCACGCAGCTGTGCTTCAACCCCGCGACCACCATCGGCTGGGCCGGGCGGCTGCACGACTCCGGCATCACCACGCCGGTCCGGGTGGGCATTCCGGGAAGCGTGAACCGGCAGAAGCTGATCCGGGTCTCGGCGGGTCTCGGCCTCGGCCAGTCCGCGCGGTTCCTGGCCAAGCAGTCGGCGATGTTCTGGCGCTTCTTCCTGCCCAGCGGCTACCGGCCGGACAAGCTGGTCACCGGCCTCACCGACCAGATCACCTCACCGGGCAACGCCATCAGCGGGTTCCACCTGTTCACCTTCAACGACCTGGCCGGAACCGAGCGCTGGCGGCAGGCCCGGCTCGCCGAGCTGGCCTAGCGCTCCTGCTCGCGGCGGCGCTGCTCCTCGCGGTAGCCGTAGGCGGCCTGGCGCACCGCCTGGTCGGATTCGAGGCTGGAGCCCAGGGCTCCGGCGACCACTCCCATGGTGGTGAATCCCCAGGCCAGCGCCAGGTAGCGGGTGAAATCGGCGGGGTGGCCGAGGCTGCTGGCGAGCAGGTTCGGTGGCACCAGGAACAGCGCCACCACCAAGTTGACCACGAAGAGCCCGACGTACATCACGCCGATCCCGATGGTCAGCGTCGCCACCGTGGAGGTGTTGTAGAGCAGCACCTGATCGCGGTCGTTCTCGCTGTTGCCGCGCCGCTCCTCCCACAAACCGTGCGCGAGGATCATCCAGCCGACCAGCAGCGCCACCGACAGCACCGCGGCGATGACCTGCCGGAACGCTCCGAGCTGATCGCCGATCTGCCAGATCGTGCTGGACGACAGGCCGAAGGCGCTGGTGGCCACCGCGGCGGCCAGCGCGCTGCGCAACCCGAAGACCAGCTGCGCGGGCTCGTTGGAGCGCACCATGCCGCTGAGCAGCCGCAACCGGCCGCGCCTGCGGGTCGTGGTGTAGCGGACGTCCGCCTCGTGCTCGCCGTCGTGCTCCTGGCGCTGCACGGGCGCCAGGATCCGGGCGAACTTGCTGTCCAGGCCGTAGCGGTTCTCGCCACCGCCGTCGCGGCCGGTGAGCTCGTCGACCATCTGCAGCATGACCTGCTTGGACCGGCGGTACACCTGGGTGCCGCCCAGCGCGGGCAACGACACCACGGCCACGTCGCGGTCGCGATCGGCTTCTGCCACCACCGGGCGGCCGTTGGCGCGCACCGGGAGGTCGGTCAGGCAGATCGCGAGGTCCCAGTGGTGGTGGTCCATCCGCTCGCGCGTGGAGGCCAGGATGTCGCGGGTGTTGTGCCTGCCCGCGGTCACCGGGTCGACGTCGACCTCGACGGCCCACGACAGCTCCTCGTCGCTGAGCAGTTCGGGCAGGTCGCGGGCGAGCCGCCGGGTGACGCGCTCGGGCATGTCCGGGTCGGCCACCAGCCCGAGGCGTCGGTCGGGAGTCTCCGACTCCGGCTCACCGCGTTCAGCGAGCTGTTCGGCCTCCTGCTGGTCCTCGGAGCTCTCGTCGTGCTCTTCCCCGCCCGGGTCGCCGGCTTCACCGGAGGCCTGACCCCGGTCCTGCTCGGCCATGCTCGGTCCCCTCTCGGTGTTCGTCGCGTCTGGTGCGTCGCGCCCGACCGGTGCGCACGTCGGCGCGGGTCCGCTCGAACGACGGCAGTCGCGACGTTACAGATCGCCTGCACCGCTCGCAGGGGTGCCCCTCTGGGGGCGGAAGTGGTCGGTGGCACGCACGACGGCCTCGGCCAAACCGCCTGCGGCGCGGTGACCGGCGTCCACGAGCTCCAGTTCGGCTCCCGGCCAGGCGGCTTCGAGCTGCCACGGGGTGCCCAGCAGGTTGCCCAGGTCCAGCACGCCTTGGAGGAGCTTCGCCGGAATGCCCGCCAGAGCGCCGGTTCCGCTCAGGATCTGCTCGTCGGCCAGCCAGGAGCCGTGCCGCCAGAAGTGGGTGACCACCCGCGCGAACCCCAGGGCGAAGCCCGGGTCGTCGAACATCGGGTTCGGCGCGGAGTCCGGGACCAGCGCCTCCTCCCAAGCCGACCAGTCCCGCGCCGCTGCGCGGTGCACGGCGGGGGCGGGATCCATCAGCAGCCGGTGGTAGGCGTCGGCGAGGTCGCCGTCGCGGTCGGATTCGGGCACGCCGTCGCGGAAGCGTTCCCACGCCTGCGGGAAGATCGCGCCGAGTCCGCGCGTGAGCAGGTCGGTTTCGGCGCGCCGTCCGGTGGCCAGACCGCAGAGCACCATCTCCGACACCCGGTCCGGATGCCGCTGGGCGTACGCCAGCGCCAGCACGCACCCCCACGACCCGCCCTGCAGGAGCCAGCGGTCGACGCCCAGGTGCTCGCGCAGCCGTTCCACATCGGCGATCAGGTTCTCGGTGGTGTTCGCCGACAGGTCGGCGCCGGGCTCGGCGGCGTGCGGTGTGCTGCGCCCCGACATGCGCTGGTCGAACAGCACGATGCGGTAGGCCGAGGGGTCGAAGAACCGGCGCATCCCGGGGGTGCAGCCGGAGCCGGGACCGCCGTGCAGCACCAGCGCAGGCTTGCCCTCCGGGTTTCCGCAGACCTCCCAGTGCACGCGGTGCCCGTCGCCGACGTCCAACATCCCAGAGTCGTACGGCTCGATCACCGGGTACACGTCATCTCCTCTCGCAGCATCCCCCGAGCCTGCCACTGCACTAGCTTCACCGGGATGACAACGACGCACTGGGCCCAACAACCCTCCTGCGGTGTGCGGTTCGAGTGGGGGCCTTCGGGAGCGAGCGCGCTGGCTTCGGGGTGCCGGGTGATCGTGGACGTGCTCGTTCACGACGTCGGTCACCGTTGCCGCCGAGCGCGGGATGCACGTCTTCCCCTACCGGTGGCGGGACGGCACGGCGGTCGCGTTCGCCGCGTCCCACGACGCGCGGCTGGCGGTGGGGCGCAGCGAGGTGAGCGCCGAGTCGCCCTGGTCGTTGTCGCCCGCAGCGCTGCGCCGCGCGCCTTCCACCGACCGGTTGGTGCTGCCCTCGCCCAACGGTTCGACCATCGCCGTCGTGGCCGCCGACGACGTCCCGGTCGTCAGCGGATGCCTGCGGAACGCGACCGCGACCGCCTGCGTCCTGTCGGCGCACGGGTGGGGCACCGTCGACCGCCCGGTGAGCGTGATCGCCGCGGGCGAGCGCTGGCCGGACGGGAGCCTCCGCCCGGCCTTGGAGGACCTGCTCGGCGCCGGAGCCGTCATCGCCGCGCTGCACGAGCGAGGCTGCGGGCACCTCTCCCCTGAAGCCGCAGCGGCGCGCGCCGCCTACGCGGCGACCACCGATGTCCCGGCGACCCTGGCGAACTGCGCCTCGGGCCGGGAGCTCAGCGCCATCGGGTACCTCGAAGACGTGGAGATCGCCGCAGAACTCGACACCACCGACGCGGTCCCCATCCTCACCCGCGACGGGACCGGCGACGACCGGAGCCGGTGGTTCGCAGCAGGTGGGTTTGGTTCGTGCTGGCCGTGATCGATGTCCGCTTCGCCCGGTCGGTTCGGGCCCGGACTGCCTGGGCTCAGTCGTCCAGGTGGCGGGTGAGGTTGAGGATGCCGAGCTCGTCGATGGTGTCGGGGTCCGGGTCGACGCAGGACTGGAGTCGGCGGGTGAGGTCCTCGGTGTCGAGGTCGGTGCCGATGAGGACGAGGCTGGTTTCCCGCGGCCCCTTCCACCTGGTCTTCTCGAACGCGGCGTAGACGCCGACGGTGTGGAGCATGAAGCGGCGGTTCTCGCCGGACGGGCCGAAGTCGATGGGACCCTTGATGCGGTAGACGCCCCGGCTGCGCTCGTTGAGGAACCGCAGGAACGCCGAGGGGTTCAGCGGACGGTCGGAGATGAACTCCATCGACTCGTAGGCCGCGTGCATGTGCTGGTCGTGGTCGTGATCGTGCTCCTCCAGGTCGGCGAAGGACAGCTGCCTCGCCCCGAAGTCGCGCTCCTCGACGTCGTCGAAGAGGATGCCCGGCGAGATCCGGCCCCGCTCAGCGGGCAGCACGGCACCGTCGGCGATCTCGCGGACCGCGGCGATCACCCGGTCCCGGTCGGCCTCGCCGGCGCGGTCGATCTTGTTGACGACCACCAGGTCGGCGAGCCGCACATGATCGTCGAGCTCCGGGTGCCGGGCCCGCGTGTCGTCGAACTCGGCGGCGTCGACGACCTCCACCAGCCCGCCGAACTCGATGTGCGGGTTCTGCGAGGACAGCACCATCCGAACCAGCTGGCGCGGTTCGGCGATGCCGCTCGCCTCGATCACGATGACGTCCAGCGGAGCGCCCGGGTAGGCCAGCCGCTCCAGCATCGGGTCCACGCCGTCGGCGTCGACCGCGCAGCACAGGCAGCCGTTCTCCATCGACATCGCGATGTCGACCTGCCCGGCGACGTTCATGGCATCGATGTTGATGCTGCCGAAGTCGTTGACCAGCACGCCGATCCGGCGTCCGTCGTCGTTGCGCAGCAGGTGGTTCAGCAGGGTCGTCTTGCCCGAGCCCAAGTAGCCCGCCAGCACGACCACCGGAATCCGCGCCGTCACAGCTCCCCCACGTTCATCCACTCGCTCACCGGCGGTCATCCTCGCACGCCACCGACCACCGGCCGCGAAGGCCCTGACCAGGGACTCCCGCCCTAGCGGAGCGGGATGTCGAGACCGCGTTCCGCCTCCGGGCGGGGACCGCGGATGCGGCGATCGGCCTCGTCGATGGCGACGTCGTTGATGCTGGCCTCGCGGCGCCGCATGAGGCCGTGCTCGTCGAACTCCCAGAGCTCGTTGCCGTAGCTTCGCCACCACTGACCGCCGGCGTCGTGGCACTCGTACTGGAAGCGGACCGCGATGCGGTTCTCCCCGAAGCTCCAGAGGCTCTTGCGCAGCGCGTAGTCGAGCTCGCGGTCCCACTTGCGGGTCAGGAAGGCGACGATCTCCTCCCTGCCGCTGAGGAACACGTCTCGGTTCCGCCACTGCGAATCGGGCGTGTAGGCCAGCGCCACGCGCTGCGGATCGCGCGTGTTCCAGGCGTCCTCGGCCGCCTGGACCTTCTGCAGCGCGGTCTCGCGGGTGAACGGCGGGTAGGGCGGGCGACCTTCCGGCACGGCGACCTCCTGAAGACGGGGAACCCCATTCTCGCCCCGGCCGCGGAGGACGTGGAGCGGACACGCCCGCGGGTCAGCCGCGCGTGAGGCGGAGGTGATGGCGGGGCCGGAGGTCGACCTCGACCACCGCCCTGCCCGTCGCGTCCGCGGTGACGACCCGCGTGGTGGCGCCGTCGACGGTGTAGGTGCGGTGCGGGATCAGCTGGTCGAAGCCCAGCCGGTGACGGCGCGGAGCCCCCTCGGTGCCGCGGAGGACCGCGTCGTGGGACCGGCCGTCGGTGGTCGCGGTGACGACCGCGACGTCCGGCCAGGGCGCTTCGGTGAGGCGGGGGCCGGTGTGGCGGGACGGGGTGAGCAGCATGTCCCGCCAGGTGCGTTCGTCGGTGACCGCGCCCAGGCCGAGGATCCCGTTGGCGTGCACCGACGCGTCGAACATCCGGAAGTCCGCGGGCGGGTTCTCCAGGTTCCGCGCGGCGTCGCGCAGCCTGCGGTACCAGGGCGCGCTGCGAGCGCGGGCGAGGAACATGCTCCAGCCCAGGGCGTTCGCGCGGTTCGCGCCCCCGCCCCAGTCCGCGTCGGTCGGTGCCGGGCTTCCGGCTCGGTCGGTTCGCGCGTAGTGGCCGGAGTTGAGCTCTTCGGCGACGAGCAGTTCCCAGGTGCGCCAGGCGAAGTCCGGGTCGAGCGGCGACAGCAGCGCTGCGATGGGCGCGGTGTTGGTGATGCCCCGAGCGGAACGGGCCGTGATGCGAACCTGCTGGCCTGCAACGTGCAGATGTCGCCGTCCGGCGCCGTGAACTCGGTGCGCAGCCGGTGCAGGAACCTCGGTGCGATCGCCTCGGCGTGGCGGGTGCCGGCGCAGGTGTCGTACATCCGCAGGCCCGCCAGGGCCACTGAGTTGCAGAACGGGAACACCAGTCCCGGCTCGCACGGCCACAGCACCAGCGGAGAGCGCTGGAAGTTGGCGCTGACCCGCTCGGCGACATCGGTGTGGCTGTAGGCGGTTTCGGTCCGGTCGTCCCAGCGGAACCGGAGCGCGCCGGGCCGGTCGAAGCTCTCGTCCCCGGTCGCCTGGCGGTACGCCGAGAGCATCAGCAGCAGGTAGCCGGAGTACATGACGTTCGCCGGTGATCCGATCGGGTCGGCGCTGTCGCGCAGCATTCCCCAGCGGTTCTCCCGCAGCCAGTACCGCCAGACCGGCTTGTCGGTCATCCGCAGGACGAGCGCTCGCAGCGCGTCGTCGCGATATCCGCAGTACGCCGGCGTGTGGGTGTGGCGCAGACTCGCCAGCATCAGGAACACCGCCCAGACGCGGTAGCGCATGGCCGGCAGGAGGTACTCGTCGCCGAACCGGCCGAAGCCGTTCCACTCGTGCGCCGGTTGCAGCGCCAGGGTTTCGGCCCACCGCGCCAGCCGCGCCCGGTCGTCCTCATCAGCGCGCTCGTCCGGGCCTGGCCGCCACTCCTCGCGCGCGACCACGTCCAGGCGGGCCTGGCGGGCATCACCGACTCGGCGCGCGGAACGCTCCCGCCGCCGCTCCCGCACCAGCAGCGCCGCCGGGACTCCGACGACCGCGAGCACCTCCGCCACCGGCACCCACTCCTGCGGCGCGTGCCCGTGCCCGTCGTGCACGGCCGCGAGGACCGCGGCCAGCAGCATCGAGGCGGCGACCACCGCCGGGAGGGTGAGGTGATCGCCCTTGGCCATGACGCGCTGCACACCCGTGAGCAGACCGGCCACGACCGCCAGCAGCACGACGAGGTGCAGCAGCACCCACGGCACGAGCTCGACGGACCAGCCCGGCGTGGGCGTCGCGTAGACGATCCCGAAGCCCGGGACGTGCCCCGCGGCTCGCGACCACACCGGGCCCCCGAGCAGGGTCGGCAGCAGCCCCAGCAGCACGAACGCACCGCCGAGCGCACCGGTCCGCACCAAGCGGCGCCGGGTGTCGCAGGCCCGGTGGCCGAGGCAGAGTGGTCCCCGCGGAAACGCGCCCCATCGCGTCGTCCTCCCCCAGGAGTTGTCCGGCGACTCGTTCGAAGAGCCGCGTTGACGCGATGCCCCGCGTGCGGCCTACTCGGTCGCATGTGCCCCGTGTGCGCGGCGATCGCGATCCCCTCACTCACGGTGATGTGGTGGCGCTGGATGCGGCACCGCCGTGCGCGTGAGGGCGAACCCGACGTTGCGCCGGTCGCCCTCCCGCGCCCGGCCAGGCTTCGCGAGAACAGCTCCTGACCTGGAACGCAGGAGCGGGCCCGCCGATGGGAGGTCGGCGAGCCGCTCCGGGCGGGAGTTCGGTTCCTGAGTTTGCGGGCCACGACGGTGAGGGCGTCGCACGCCGCCACCACGTCCGGCGAAGCGGTGTGACCCGCATGTTGACCGGATCACGATCCAGCCTCTAACTTGTTCTGCGACTCAACCCGGACACTGTCCGAAATATCGAACATTCAATCCCGGAGATGTGCGTGTCACGAACCGAACGCTGAACCGAGGAGCGAACATGGCGAGAGACGTCCCCCGTCCGTCGCGCAGGTCGAGAATGCGACCGAGAGCCGTTCCCGCCGTACGCCTCCTGCTCGCGACCGCGCTGATCGCCCCGAACGCGGCGAGCGCGCAGGACTCCGTCTACACGCTGACCGTTGACCCCAACGCCACCGGACCCATCGTCGACGACACGATGTACGGGATCTTCTACGAGGACATCAACCGCGCCGCCGACGGCGGGCTCTACGCCGAACTGGTGCAGAACCGGGCGTTCGAGTACGACCCGGCCGACAACACCGACCACGTCCCGCTGACCTCGACATGATCGGGTTCGCCAACCACTGGTCATGGGGGTCGACCAGTTACGAAACCCAGAAGCTGTTGATGAACAACGTCGGTGACCGCGTGCTGGCGAGCACGGCAACCGAGTCGCCGATGTTCCGCCAGGTCGTGACCGTCGACGACGCCACCGGCGAGCTCATCGTCAAGGTGGTCAACGCCCAGCCCGCGCCGGCCCCGACCACCGTCGAGCTGGGACGTGAGGTGGCCCCGGCCGCGCGGGTGACCAGGTCGCAGGGCGATCCGGCGGTGGTGAACACGCCCGACTCGCAACCGATCCGGCCTGCCGAGGCGACCTTCGACTGCGCCGCCGCCACCTTCACCTGCACGTTCCCGCCGAACTCCGTCACGTTCCTGCGGATTCGTCCCACCCAGCCCTGATCGCCCGGCGCCGCGGCGCCACGACTCCCACAAGGAGCACAACGATGAGCGGTCCTGCGATCTCCCGTCGTGGCGCGCCCGCCGCTCCGGCGACCACCGGAGCGGCACTGGCGCTACCACGGGGTTGCGCCGTGAACGAAGCACCGGCGGTCATCCAGCGCATCGGCCCACCCGGGTCAAGGCCTTCGGGTGGACGCCGGAGGGGGCGCCGGATTTCTGCTTCCCCGTTGCGGATTCGCCGTGATCTCGCGTCGAGCGGCTCCGAACGAGGTCGGACCCGCACGTCGGAAACCCGGACAACGGTGTCACGGAGGTGGAATCGGTGAGCGGACGTGGAGTGAGCCGCAGAACCCTGCTCAGCGCAACGGCTCTGGGCTGCGCGGGGCTGGCCGGCGGGTGCGGTTTCGCGCGGGGTGGTGACTCGCTGCGGTACTGGAACCTCTTCAGCGGCGGCGACGGAGAGACGATGAAGACGATGCTCGACGGCTACCGCGCCGCGCATCCCGGGGTCGCGCTGGAGGACGTGACGCTGGAGTGGGGCGACCGCTACTACACCAAGCTCGCGATGGCCGGCGCCGCCGAGCGCGCACCTGACATCGCCATCCTGCACTTGGGACGGCTGCCCGCGTTCGCACCGGGCGGACTCATCGACGAGATGCGCCCGGACCTGCTGCGGCAGTCCGGTATCGGGCCCGAGCACTTCCCGCCGGGCCTGTGGAGGCGGTCGATGCACAACGGCAGGCTCTTCGCAATCCCGCTGGACACCCACCCGTTCGTCCAGTACTACAACACCGACGTCTGCAGGGCGGCCGGGCTTCTCGACGAGCACGGCCGTCTGCGTGCCCTCACCGGCCACGACGAGGTCCGGGAAGCGCTTCGCGCGGTCAAGGGCGTGACCGGATCCACCGGGCTGCTGTTGGAGACCACCGGAGACGGCGTGGGCCCGTGGCGGCTGTTCTGGAGCCTCTACCGGCAGGCAGGCGGTGAGCTGTTCACCCCGGACGGCACCCGCTCGGCGCTGGACGAGCGCAAGGTCGCCGACGTGCTCGGGTTCGTCCAGGGTCTGCACGAGGAAGGCCTGGCCGCCGGTGAGATGGACGCCGACGGTGCGATCGCGCTGTTCAGCAGCAACAGGGCGGGGTTCTTCTGGTTCGGCGAGTGGGAGGTGCAGACCTTCCTCACCGCGGAGATGAACTTCGGCATGACCCGCTTCCCCGGGATCTTCGGCCCACCGCTCGCCGAGGCCGATTCGCACGCCTTCGTGCTGCCCCACCGGGACCGGACCGACCGCGACCATCTCCTCGTCTACGACTTCATCGCCACCCTGCTGCGCGACAGCACGAGGTGGGCGGAGGGCGGGCACATCCCGGCGTACCTGCCGGTGACCAACGGCGACGCCTATGCACGGATGCAGCCGCAATCGGAGTACCGCTCGGTGATCGACGACGTCCAGCTCGATCCCGACGTGTGGTTCGCCGGTTCGGGCTCGCGGCTGTGGACGGAGCTCAACGCCGTGCTGGGACCGGCGATGGACGGCCGGCTGCGGATCGACCGGGCGGTGGCCCAGATCCGGTACGTCATCGAGGACCTGCTCGCCACACCCAACCCCACGGCATGATCGGAGGCAGCATGTCCACGCGCAGAGCCGGCTCGGGTTTCGCGTTCGTCACGCCGTTCCTGGCCGCCTACCTGCTGTTCCTGGTGCTTCCACTGGGAATGGGCCTGGTCGCGAGCCTCACCGACGCCGGGTTGACCGGTGCGAGCACCGACTTCGTGGGGCTGGCGAACTTCGCCGAGGCGCTCACCGATCCTGCGATGTGGCGGTCCTTCGGGGTCACCGTCGGTTTCACCGCCGCCAGCACTCCCCCGCTGATCCTGGTCGGGCTGGTGATGGCGCTGCTCACCCATCACCTCGCCCCGGCGCGCTGGTTGTGGCGGCTGGCGTTCTTCTCGCCCTACGTGCTGCCGTCCTCGGCGATCGCGCTCATCTTCGTGTGGATGTACCAGCCCGAGTTCGGGCTGGCCGACTCGCTGCTGTCCTGGCTCGGGATCGGACCGATGGGGTGGCTCTCGCACCCGGTCGCGGCGATGCTCGGCGTGGTCGTGGCGACGGTGTGGTGGACCGTCGGCTTCAACTTCCTGCTGTACCTGGCCGCGCTGCAAGCGATTCCGCACGACCTCTACGAGGCGTCGTCGCTGGACGGCGCGGGCGGGTGGCGCCAGCTCTGGCACATCACGCTACCGCTGCTGCGGCCGACCACCGGACTGATCGCGGTGCTGCAGGTCCTGGCCTCGCTGAAGGTTTTCGACCAGTTCTACCTGATCACCAACGGCGGTCCGCAGCACAGCACGAGACCGGTCCTGCAATACGTCTACGAGTCCGGGTTCACCAACTACCGCACGGGATACGCCTCAGCGGTGTCCTACGTGTTCTTCGCGGCGATCCTGCTGCTCACGCTCGCGCACTTCAGCATCCAACGCCGCCGAGCGGGAGGAGACCGACCATGACCGAGCGATTCCGTGGGGGCAAGGCCGTTCTGAGCGTCGTGACGGTGGCGCTGGCGGCGCTGTGGTCGCTGCCGTTCGCGTGGACCCTGCTGACGTCGCTGAAGCCGGAGTCCGAGACGACCGAGGTACCGCTGCGCTGGCTGCCCAGTGAGTTCACGCTCGAGGCCTACCGCAGCGTACTGGCGACGGACGACATCTGGATCTGGCTGTTCAACAGCGTTTTCACCGCCGGCATGGTGACGGTGCTGGTGGTGCTGCTCTCCAGCATGGCCGCCTACGGGTTCTCCCGAACGGATTTCCGCGGCCGCAGGGCGCTTCTCGGGTTCGTCGTCGCGGGAGTGCTGGTTCCCACCGAGGTGCTGATCGTCCCGCTGTTCCACGAGATGGTGTTCCTCGGCATGGTGGACACGCCGTGGGGTGTCATCCTCCCGCAGGTGGTGCTGCCCGCGATGGTCTACATCCTCAAGGTGTTCTTCGACGGCGTTCCGCGCGAGCTGGAAGAGGCCGCGATCGTCGACGGTGCGAGCCGCTGGCGGATCTACTGGCGCATCGTCATGCCGCTGTCCCGACCGGTGCTGGCGGCCGTCGCGATCTTCACCTTCATCACGACGTGGAACAACTTCCTGTGGCCGTTCATCGTCACCGCCGACCCGGGTTCGATGACCCTGCCGGTCGGGCTGGCGACGGTCCAGGGCAGCTACGGCGTCCGCTACGCCGAGGTGATGGCGACCGTGGTCATCGCCGGGTTGCCGTTGTTGCTGCTGTTCGTGCTGTTCCAACGCCACATCGTGCGCGGCGTCGCGCACACCGGTTTGGCGGGACGATAGGGAGAGGACCTGAACATGACCCACGACGAGAGCGCGCGTGCGAGCTTGACGATCGACCCGGCCTTCGAGGTCGGCGAGGTCAACCCGCGCTTGTTCGGCTCGTTCGTCGAGCACTTGGGCCGGTGCGTCTACACCGGCGTCCACGAACCGGGGCATCCGGCGGCACGAGAGGACGGGCTGCGGCAGGACGTGCTGGACCTCGTGCGCGAGCTCGGAGTGACACTGGTGCGCTACCCCGGCGGCAACTTCGTGTCCGGCTACCGGTGGGAGGACGGCGTCGGACCGCTGAGCGAGCGGCCGAGGAGGCTGGACCCGGCGTGGTGCTCCGTGGAGACCAACGAGTTCGGGCTCAACGAGTTCATGCGGTTCGTCGAGGTCGCCGGGGTGGAACCGATGATGGCGCTGAACCTGGGCACGCGCGGGCCGCAGGAGGCCCGCGAGCTGCTGGAGTACTGCAACCACCCGGGCGGCACCGCGTGGTCGGACCTGCGGCGCTCGCACGGGCACGACGAGCCGCACCGGATCGGTTTCTGGTGCCTGGGCAACGAGCTCGACGGCCCGTGGCAGATGGGGCACAAAACCGCCGAGGAGTACGGCCGGATCGCCGCCGAGACGGCACGGGTGATGCGCATGGTCGACCCCGGGGTGGAGCTCGTGGCCTGCGGCAGCTCGAACTCGGCCATGCCGACGTTCGCCGCGTGGGAGAGCACCGTGCTGGAGCACACCTACGAGCACGTCGACCACATCTCCTGCCACGCCTACTACGAGGAGTCCGGCGGGGACGTCGACAGCTTCCTCGCCTCAGCGCAGGACATGGAGCACTTCATCGACTCGGTGGTGGCCACCTGCGATCACGTGCGTGCCAAAGTGCGCAGCACCAAGCGGCTGGAGCTCTCTTTCGACGAGTGGAACGTCTGGTACCGGGGCCTGCGCGATCCCGCCACCGAGCCGGAGTGGGAGGTGGCGCCGCGGCTGCTGGAGGACAACTACACGCTCACCGACGCGGTCGTGGTGGGCAGCCTGCTGGTGACGTTGCTGCGGCACTGCGACCGGGTCACGGCGGCGTGCCTGGCTCAACTGGTCAACGTGATCGCGCCGATCATGACCGAGCCGGGTGGGCCGGCGTGGCGGCAGACGACGTTCTTCCCGTTCGCCGACGCCGCCCGGCACGGACGTGGCCGCGTGCTGCGCGTCGAGCCGCGCTCGACCAGGCACGACACCGCCCAGTACGGCGAGGTCGACCTGCTGCACGCCACGGCGGTGCAGGAGGACGAGGACACCGTCGTGGTGTTCGCGGTCAACCGCGCTACCGACCTGCCGCTGGAGCTGGTCGCCGACGTCCGCGGGGCGGGCAGCACGCGGGTCCTGGAGCACCGGGTCCTCGCCGATTCCGACCGCCACGCCCGCAACACCGCCGCCGAACCCGACCGGGTGCGGCCCCGGACTCTCGACGGTGCCGTGGTGGAGGGCGGCGCGCTCACCGCGACCCTGCCACCGCTGTCCTGGAACGTCATCCGGCTGCGACGCTGAGGTCGGGCCTTTCCCGCTTCAACCGGGATGGCCAGGCCTCGCGCAACCACCGGCGCGAAGGGCGACGACCGCCGCCCTTCGCGTTCGCGGGACGATCCGCCGGTGCTACAGCTCCCGGGTCACTCCGTTGAGGGCGTCGTCGAGGATCGACAGGCCGCGGTCGATCTCGGCCTCGGTGGCGGTCAGCGGTGGTGCGATGCGGAACGTGCCGCCCATGCCGGGCAGCTGGACGATGTTCATGTGCAGTCCGAGCTCGGTGCAGCGACGGGTGACCTCGGCGCCGAGCTTGTCGACGTCACCGCCGTCCTCACCGGCGGTCAGCTCCAGGCCGACGAGCAGCCCCCGGCCCCGGACGTCGCCGATCACCGGGTGCTTCCCGGCCAGCTCGCGGAGGCCCCCGGACAGCCGCTCCCCCAGCTCGCGGGCCCGCAGGTCGAGGCGGTCGCGGGTCAGCACGTCCAGGACGGTGTTGCCGACGGCAGCCGGGAGCGGGTCGTTGACGTGGGTGGTGAAGAACAGGAACCCGCGGTCGTGGGCCTGCTGCTCGATCTCGGCGCTGGTGAGCACCGCGGCCAGCGGCAGCCCCGCACCGAGGGTCTTGGACAGGGTCAGTATGTCCGGGACGACGCCGTCGCGCTCGAAGGCGTACCAGGTGCCGGTGCGGCACAGGCCGGTCTGCGCCTCGTCGAGGATCAGGAGCATCCCGCGTTCGCGGCACTTGTCCCGCAGCGCGGCCAGGTAGCCGGGCGGCAGGTCGATGACGCCGCCGGAGCTCAGGATCGGCTCGACGATGCAGGCCGCGAGGCTGCCGACGGACTGCGCGTCGATGAGGTCGAAGCCCAGGTCCAGCTGGCGCCGCCAGTCGAGCTCGCCGTCCGCGTCGACGATGTCGGGGTGGAAGGAGTCCGGGACGGGCAGCGCGAAGTTGCCCGGAGCCGCCGGGCCGTAGCCGACCCGCCCGGTGCTGTAGGTGGCGTTGGCAGCGGCCAGGGTCATGCCGTGCCAGGAGCGGGCGAAGGAGACGATCTCGTGCTTGCCGGTGACGAGCTTGGCCATCCGCAGCGCGGCCTCGTTGGACTCCGCTCCGGTGGTGAGGAACATGGCCTTGTCCAGCGGTTCCGGCAGGGTCTCGGCGAGGCGCCGGGCCAGGTCGACGACCGGCCGGCTGAGCATCCCGCTGTAGAGGTGGTCGAGCTTGGCGGCCTGGTCCCGGACGGTGCTGACGATCTCCGGGTGGGAGTGCCCGAGGATCGCGCTCATCTGCCCGGAGGTGAAGTCGAGCAGCTCGCGCCCGTCCTCGGTGAACACCGAGGCGCCCTCGGCGCGCTCGATGATCCCGGGGCTGAAGGCGCCGTGCCCGGAGTAGCGGATCAGATCACGTGTGGCGAGGTCGTCCATGCCCCGAAGCTACGGGCTCACACCCGTGAACGGGAGTCCCCGGGAGGTGGTGGCGGTTCCCGGAGGAAGCGCCACCACTCCTCGTCGGGATCAGAATTCGACGGGCCGGTCGTAGACGGAGAAGCGCAGGTACATGCCGATGTCGGCGGCCTCGTCCGGGGACGTCGTGCGGAACGCCAGGAGGTCCTGGAGGCCGGTCATCGTCGACGGGTGCCGGGGCGCGAGAGAGCCGATCATCGACAGGTAGGGCTCCGGGTCGAGGCCTTCCTGTCTCATGAGGACGGCGGTGCGGTGCGCGGCGTCCTCATCGGACAGCGCGTTCCCCGGTAATCGGAGGTAGAGGTTGGCTTCCTCCGGTTGCGCCGAGCCGCGGCGAAAAGCGAGGCAGACCATCGGTTCCTCGCCCTCGGCCTTGTCCTGACCGTGATACAGCGACCGCCACACCCGGGCCGCCCGCTCGGAATCGTGCCCGGCCGCGAGAGAGGCCACCGAATCCAGGTCTTCCCACGCGCGACTGGTGACCCGGAAATAGACCTTCACCCGCGCCCGATCCGAATTGGTCAAATCGAGAGCGGCGAATTCGATCTCATTTCCCCGGTCCATCATTTCCGGCATCCACATTCGGACGGAACCCCACGGTCTCTCCAATCCGAGTCGTCCCATCGCCTCCGTGGTCCTGGCCAGGACGTCGACCGGATCCGCGCTCTCGGCCTGCGGGTTGAAGTACGCCTTGTACCGCGTGGTTTCGCCCGGGCGCCAGGCCAGCGAATGCCAGATGGTGGGACGGTTCACTCGCGGATCGTCGCTGACGAACAGGTCTTCCACACGGTGGTAGCGGGTGAGGTCGACGTCCGGCCGATCGGCCAGCCGCTCGGTGAGCGCGCGTCCGGCGCGCTGACAACCCGCAGGTGTCGCGTCCTCCCCGAGGGATTCGAAGAGGATCCGGAGCTCGGGCTGCCGGCCTCGCCAGCTGATGGACATCTCGGCCGGAAAACCGTCCGCCGAAACAAAAGAGGGAACCTCCGGACAAGAGCCGATCGGGTGATCGCCCCAGGGGCTCAACGCAACGCTGAGTTCTGTGACGAGGGTCTCCACATCGGAGGCCGAGAACCCGAGTTGTTCGGCAACGGTTCGGTACTGGCTGGTCAGGAACTGTGTGAATGACACGCCGTGCGTGGGAAAGACTCCCCACCGGCGAACGGACGACGATCCCGCTCGTGTACTTGGCACTACCCCGACCTTCCGCATCGCGGTTACTCTTGATCGCGGCATGGCGCCTGTCAGCAACATCAACACGATCTCATCCAGACGACGAATTGGGAATGGTCTCCGCGCGGAGAGGGTTCGATGGGCACTGTGGACGGTCGTGAAAAGAAGACATCTCCCCAGGTTGACACCCGTGATGTGTGCGTGATCGGCGCCGGCATTTCCGGATTGGCGATGATGCGTTCGCTCCATCGCCGCGGAATCGACTTCGTCGGCCTGGAACGCGATGGCGCCGTGGGCGGGGTGTGGAACTTCGACCCCGCCGGTTCGCCGAGCTCTCACCCGGCTTACGGGTCCCTGCACCTCAACACCTCCAGCAAGGTCACCGGGTTCACCGGATTCCCCGTGCCCGAGGACTTCCCGCGCTACCCGCGCCACGACCAGGTCGCCTCCTACCTGGAGCGCTTCGCCGACGAGCACGACCTGACCGGTCGCATCGAGTTCGGCACCCACGTCCACCAGGTGGAACCGGCTCCCGGCGGCGGATGGCTGGTCACCAGCCGCAGCGGGGGGAGCACGCGGACGCGGCACTTCCGCGAGGTCGTGATGGCCTCGGGTTATCACTCCGCGCCACGGCTTCCCGATCCGGCGATCACCGGTTCGGAGGTGTTCCGGGGCAGGCAACTGCACTCCGCCGACTACACCGACCCGGAACCGTTCCGCGGCAAGAAGGTCACGGTCGTGGGGTTCGGGAACTCGGCCTGCGACATCGCCGTCGAGCTCTCCCGCGTCGCGGCCCGCACGGTGCTGTCGGTCCGCCGGGGCGCGCACGTGGTGCCGAAAACCCTGATGGGGCTGCCGATCGACGAGATCGCCGCCAGCCGCTGGTGGTCGTTCCTGCCGTTCCGGGTGCAGCGCAGGCTCATCGAGGTGCTGCTGTACCTCTCGCGCGGGCACATCGCCGACTACGGCCTGCCGGAGCCCGACCACCGGGTGATGGACGCGCCGATCACCATCTCCGACGAACTGCTCAGCCGGCTCTCGCACGGCGAGATCGCCGTCAAACCCGGCATTCAGGAGCTCACGACCGAGCAGGTCGTGTTCAACGACGGCAGCACCGAAGACGCCGACGCCGTCGTCCTCTGCACCGGCTACGACATGTCACTGCCGCTCCCCGACGACGTCGTCTTCGACGGCGACGGCCGGCTCTCGCTGTTCCAGCGGATCGTGCCGCTGGGCCACGAGGGGCTCTACCTCACGGGATTTCTGCGCCCGGTGGGCTCGCTGACCCGGCTCGCCGAACTGCAAGCGGAGTGGATCGGCGACCTCATCACCGGCGAGGCCAGGCTCCCCGGACGCGACGAGATGGCCGCGGAAGTGCGCGACCACCTCGACCGGACCTCCGGGCGCTACGGCGCGCAGCGCCCGGAGGTCGCCCTCAACGTCGACGTCGGCGGCTACGTCCGGGGGCTCAAGCGGGAGCGCCGCCGGGGCGCGGACCGCCCGGCGACTCCCGCTCGTCGGAACAACGGGCTCACTGACCTGCGCCGACGGTCTGCTGACTGGCCATCTGCTTCATGACGTGCTCCAGCAGGCGGGCCAGGACGTCCTTGACGTCGGCGCGCCTGCGGGCGTCGAAGTTGATCACCGGGACCTTGGCGGTGTCGATCTGCAGCGCGTTGGCGATGTCCTCGGGCTGGTAGCGCTTCGTGCCGTCGAACTCGTTGACCGCGACCACGTAGGGGATGTTGCGGTCCTCGTAGAAGTCCAGGCTGGAGAAGCAGTCGTCCAGCCGACGGGTGTCGGCCACGACCACGGCGCCGAACGCACCGTGGGTGTGGTCGTCCCACACCGACCAGAAGCGGGACTGACCGGGCATTCCGAACAGGAACAGCGGCGTGCCGTTGCTGAGGTTGATGCGGCCGAAGTCGATGCTGACCGTGGTGGTCGTCTTCTCCGGAACACCCGTGAGCGCGTCCACCGAGGCGCTGGCGTCGGTGATCGGCTCGTCGGTGAGCCGCACGTACCGGTCCGGGTCCGCCACGCTCTTGATCAGTGTCGTCTTGCCGCAACCGTATCCACCGGCGATGACGAGCTTGACCGGCGGCCGCTCAAAGCTGTTTAACACTGTCCAGAACCCCCTGTAGGTATTCCAGTGTTGCATCGGAAACGGTTTCTTCCGGGTTGCTCTCACCGTCGAGGGTGAGCACTCCCCGGCGGAGCAGCGCACCCACCAGGGCGCGGGCGGTCAGCACCGGGGTGCCCAGGCTCCCCGCCACCTCCGCTATCGCGACCGGGTTCCTCGCCAGCTCCAGCGCGGCGCTGTCGCTCATCGACAGGTCTCGGTGCCCCTCGCCACCGGGCTTGGCGACCACCTGGGTCGCCAGGTCCAGGTCCAGGTCGGACTTCTCCGGGGCACCGGCCACGACGAAGGGCCGGACACCCGCGACGGGGTCCTCTGCGTGGACGTTCTGCTGATCGGACATGGGTTACGGCCTCGTCCCGGTCAGCGGGCCCGCGGCGCCACCGCGGCCCTCGGTCACCAGGTGCTCGCCGACCTGCGCGAGCAACCGGTCCAGCTCGACGTTGACGATCAGCGGGTCGGCGGCGGTGTCGACGACCACCGTGATCCCGGTGCGCTCGGCGGCCAGGGCGAGGATCACGAACCGGTTCGCGCCCTCGATGACAGTCTTGCTCAGATCACCGCCCCCACCGATGACGCTGACCCGCTTCGACGAGCTGAACGCCGACGCCGACATCGCGGCGAGGTCTTCCGCCTGCTCCTCGGACACCCCTTCGGAGGCCCCGCGGGGGAATCCGTCCGACGACCACAGCACGACGCAGTCCACGTCCGCGACGCGCTGTGCGAAGTCGGTCAGCACCCAGCTCAAGTCATCCCGGCCATCGCTCATTGTGTTCACCCCTCACCTGTGTCGCTGCTGTGGTTCTGACGTCCGGACACGAAGCCCATGGCCCCGCCACCGCCCGCGCTGCGCCGGGTTCCGGTGTTGTCGTTGGCGGAACCGGCCTGGGCCTTCTTCTCCTCGTCGAGGGCCCGGCCGACCGCCGAGGCTCCCCTGCGCCGCACCGGCAGGCCCACCGACGAGGTCTCCAGCGGCTCCTGCTCGACCGGCTCGGCACGCGGCCTCGGCGGTTCCGGTCGCGTCCGGGCGCTGGTCTCGACCGGGTCGGCCAGCAGCGCGGTCGCGCCGCTGAGCGTGCCGCGCGCGCTGGAACCGCCCACCGGGGCCGCCCTTTCGATCTCGGCCTCGCGCAGCAGGTCGGACGGGATGGACACCTCGGCGCGGATGCCGCCGGACTCGCCCGCGGCCAGAGTCACCTCGATGTTCCACTGCTGGGTGATCCGGGAGACCACCGGCAGGCCGAGCTGCATGTGGCGCTGCACGCCGCCGAGCGCGAAGTCGGCCTCGGTGCCCAGGATCGTGTTGGCCTCGCCGAGCTTCTCGGCAGGCATGCCCAGGCCGCGGTCCTCGATGATGACCACCAGCGACCCGCTGCGCTCCTCGGTCCAGACCCGGGCCTTGCCCTGCGGGGAGCTGTAGTTGGCGGCGTTGTCCATCAGCTCGGCGAGCGCGCGGATCAGGTACGGCGCGGCCTGGCCGTCGACGGCCACCGCTCCCGGCTTGCGGGTGTGGATGCGGCCGTAGTGCTCGATCTCGGCTCGCGCGGATTCGAGGATGACCTCCATCGGCGTCGGGCCGCGGTGGTAGCGGGCGAGCCGGTTGCCGGACAGCAGCCGCAGGTTCTCCGCCAGCCGACGGGCCCGCAGCAGGAGGCTGTCGAGGACCAGCAGCGCGCGGTACCGCGGCGCGGCCTCACCGGCTTCGCGCTCCTCGGTGTCGACGATCTGCATGGCGCTCTGCACGATCTGCTGGACTCGCGCGGCCATGCCGACCACGACGCGGGTGAACGCGTCGCTGGTCCGCTTCTGCTTGATGCGCTCCTGCACGGCGACCTGGTACGCACCGGCGAAAGCGTCCGCCACCTCGCCGATCTCGTCCTTGCCGAAGTCCAGCGAGCGCAGCGACGCGGAGGCGTCGACGTCTTCGCCGCGCTCCACCCTGCGGAACAGCTCGGGGACGTCCTCGTCGGCGATCTTGCGCACGGCGTCGCGCAGTTCGACCAGTCGCTGCGGCACCAGGGCGACCAGGTGGCGTCCGGCGAACCACCACATGAGCAGGGCGGCACCGGCGGTGGCGACGAGCACCAGGCCGGCGAACAGGGCGGTGCGCAGCAGCGCGGCGCTACCGTTGTTCAGGCCGAGTTCGGCGCCGTAGCGGGCCTGCTCGACGGCGATCTCGGTGAGCTGCCCGCCGACCTGGTCGGTGATCTGGTGCCACTGCTGGATCGTCACGCCCTGCACCTGGCCGTGGGCGATCAGCTGCTGCTCGATGGCCTGCAGCTGCTGCCAGGCCTGGGAGCGGGTGAGCTCCTCGTAGCGCTGCTTGACCAGCGGTGAGGCGTTGGGGGCCTGCTCTTCGAGCTCGTCGTGGTAGGAGCCGACCAGGACCGCGAAGTTGACCTGCTCGTCGGGATGCAGCCGGGTGACCACGCCCCGCGACGCCAGCAGCGCGGTCTGCGCCATCTGGTCACCGGCGCGGAAGAACTCGGTGGCGGTGATGCCCGCCTGCCCGGCCTTGGCGTCCTCGACGGCGCGGGCCTGCCCGTCGAAGAGGTCGGCACCGGCGTCGAGGACCTCGTTGTAGCGCTGGAGGGTTTCGCGCTTGCGGGTCGGGTCCAGCGGGAAGTCGGGACGGGACTTCGGCAGCCGCCCGATCAGCGTGTTGACGTCGTCGATCTTGACCTTGAGGTCCGGCGGTGTCGCGGAGTTCCCGGACAGTTCGGTGAGCTTGCCGGAGAGTTCGGCGATGGCCTGGTCGGTGGCGGCGTAGCGCCGACCGAGGGTGTCGGGGGTGGAATCCCCGTCGAAGGCGCGGGCGACCAGCTGGCGTTCGGACTGCACGGCGGCGAAGGTCCGCACCGCCGGGATCGAGGTGTCCTGCACGGTGACGGCGACCGCGCGGACGATGAGGGCGTCGACGAACGCGGGCGCGAAACCGGCGAGCACGACCACGAAGAACAGCGCGACGATGGCGATCAGAATGTTCCTGATCCGCCGCCGGAGACTCGTCCTGTCCGGCTCGCGCGTTCTGTCCCTGGTTAACTTCACGTCGACCGCGCTCCTTCGGTTGTGCTCTCCACGAGACAGGCCCCGGCCCCCCGGCAGCCTCGGCGCGAATTGCGCGAAGCACGAGCTCCGCTGGGATTCCCCGACATTGGGCGATGTCACCGATGCGAGCGGGCGCGCCGCACTCCCGGTCCCGTGATCATCCGCGCTTGGCCGGGACAGTACCAGCACGGTTTTCGCGGTTGATCACTGATCCGAAGAGGCCTTCGCGTTCAACCGAAATGAACAGCAGCACTCAATCTCGGTCACGCTCTTCTCTCGATCCCCGCACAGATCTTCCTCAGAGGACGGGACTGCGGCGGTCATTCGCGAGCCCGTGATTCACCCTCGCTTGTCCGATTGTCATTTTCGCCCGATATTGCACGGACTCGGACTGATCGCTACGTTGGGAAGATCCTGGTCTAGACAACGTTGTCAATCGGGAGGTCTTCCTTGCGCGCCAGCACGACGTCAAGACCGTTCGACGCTCCCACGTTCCCAACCGGCTCGCGGCCCTCGCGGTCGCCGCGGCCACCGCGCTCGCCCTCGCCCCCGCCGCCGAGGCTCAAGACCGGATCGACGATCCGGCCCAGCACGTCAACCCGTTCGTCGGAACCAAGCCCGGCGGGCCGGACTTCGGCCACGGCGGCGGAGCGGGCAACACCTTCCCGGGCGCGGTGGCGCCGTTCGGGATGATGCAGTTCAGCCCGGACACCGCGACCTACCAGCACGGCGGCTACTCCTACGACGACAACCGGATTCGCGGGTTCAGCCTCACCCACCTCTCCGGGGCCGGGTGCGGGGACTTCGGCAACGTCCCGTTCATGCCGGTCCTCGGCGATTCGCCGGTGAGCGACTACTCCTTCTCGCACGACAGCGAGTCGGCCTCCCCCGGTTCCTACGACGTCACCTTCGACAACGGGCTGCGGACCGAGCTCTCGGCGACTCCGCGCTCCGGCATCGCCCGGTTCACCTACCCGCAGGGACAGCAGGCGGCGTTGGCGGTGGACGCGGCCAAGGCGTTCAACGACGCGAAGGGTTCGGTGCAGGTCGGGTCGAACAGCATCAGCGGCCACAGCGACAGCGGCGGCTTCTGCGGTTCCGACAACACCTACCGCGTGTACTTCCACGCGACCTTCGACCGCGACTTCACCTCCCGCGAGATCAACGGCGGCCAGGCGTTCGTCAAGTTCGACACCGCGCAGTCCCCGCAGGTCGTGGCCCGGGTCGGGATCTCGTTCGTCAGCGCGGACAACGCCAGGACCAACGCCGAGTCCGAGCAGCGCGGGCGCGGTTTCGAGGAGGTCCGCGACGGCTCCCGCGCGGCGTGGAACGGCATGCTCGGGCGCATCGACGTGGGCGGCGGCAGCGAGGAGGACCGGCGGCGGCTCTACACCGGGCTCTACCACTCGCTGCTGCACCCGAACGTCCTCAGCGACGTCAACGGCCAGTACGCGGGTTTCGACGGCCAGGTGCACACCGCGGCCGAGGGGCACGCCCAGTACGCCAACTACTCCGGGTGGGACGTCTACCGCTCGCAGCTGCCGCTGGTGGCGCTGATCGCCCCGGACGTCGCCTCCGACATCGCGCAGTCGGCGGTGAACCAGTCCGCGCAGGGCGGCTACTTCGACCGCTGGACCGTCGCCAACGGCGGCACCGGGGTGATGGTCGGCGACCCGCTTCCGATCATGGTGGCGACCGCTCATGCCTTCGGCGCAACGGATTTCGACACCGCGGCCGCGCTGCGGGAGATGCTCGAAGGCGCCACCAACACCGACGAGCGGCCCGGCCACGAGGAGTACGACTCGCTCGGCCACATCCCGCCGGGCGTGCAGGACGTGTGGGGTTCGGCGGCCACGACGCTGGAGTACAACAGCGCCGACTTCGCCGTGTCGCAGTTCGCCGCGCGACTCGGTGAGACCGAGGTGCACGACCACTCCCTGGCCCAGGCGCAGAAGTTCAAGAACCTGTTCAACCCCGCCAACTCCTACATCCAGCCGCGCAACGCCGACGGTTCGTGGCCGTCGTTCGATCCGGTGCAGACCGAGGAGTACACCGAGGGAAACGGCGCGCAGTACACCTGGATGGTGCCGTTCAACCACCGGGCGCTGTTCGACCTGATGGGCGGCGACGAGCAGGTGGTGTCGCGGTTGGACGAGTTCTTCACCGAGCTCAACGGCGGCCCCGACAAGCCCTACGCCTACCTGGGCAACGAGCCGTCGCTGAACACGCCGTGGGCCTACGCCTACGCGGGCCGGCCGGACAAGACCCAGGACGTCGTGCGGCGTGCGCTGACCTCGCTGTTCAAGTCCACACCGGACGGTGAGGTCGGCAACGACGACCTCGGGCAGATGTCGTCGTGGTCGGTGTGGGCCTCGATCGGCATGTACCCGCAGGTCCCGGGCAGGTCGGAACTGGTGCTGGCCAGCCCGATCTTCTCCTCGGTGTCCATCGACCGCGGCAACGGCACGAGCATCACCGTCAACGCGCCGGAGGCCTCCGAGAACACCGAGTACGTGCGGAACCTGAAGGTCAACGGCACCGACAGCACCAAGCCGTGGGTGGGCGAGGACTTCGTCGCAGCGGGAGGCGCGCTCGACTTCACCCTCAGCGACCAGCCCGATCCCGCCTGGGGCAGCGCCCCGCAGGACGCTCCCCCGTCCTACGACGTCGGGAGCTGACCTCAGGCGTCGGCGCCGCGCCAGCGCAGGACTTCCAGCGCGGCGCCGACTCCGACCACGTCGTCGGCCAGCGGGCGCGGCAGCAGCTCGTCGGCGCGCGCCAGGCGCCGCAGCACGGTGTTGCGGTGGGTGTAGAGGCGCTCGGCGGTGCGGGAGGCGTTGCACTGCTCGCGGATGTAGGTCCGCACCACCTGGCGCACTTCCGGGTCGGCGTCGCGCAGCGCGCCGAGCGCTTCGGCGACGAACTCGTCGGCGTGGGCGGGATCGGCCGTCATCAGGGCCACCAGCTGGACGTCCTCGTAGCGGGCCACCTGACGACGGGAGCTGAGCCGGGCCAGCATCCGCTGCGCGGTCAGGGCGTCGAGGTGGCTGCGGCGGAAGCCGTCCACCTCCCGCCCCGGTCTACCGATCGACACGCGCACGTGCGGGTGGGCACCGAGGTGCTCGGACAGCTCCTCGGTGCCCACCTTGGTCGCCACCGGCAGCCAGACCCACAGCGTTCCCGCGGTGGCCACCACCGTCAGCCGGCGGCGCGCACCGGTCAAGCACACCAGCCCCTCGGCCGCGCTCTCCAGCTCCTCCAGGCCGACGTGGGCGGTGCTCCACACGACGGCGGCGGTGTGCGGCCCGGTCAGGCCGTACCCGAGCTTGAGCTCGGCCCTGCGCGCGCTGATCGGGGAGCCTTCGAGGATGAGCGCGACCGCGGCGCGGCGGTCGGCGTTGGTGCCGCGGATGAGGGTGTCGAGCTCGGCCTGCATCCGCTCGCTGATGCAGGCGATGGTGTCGTTGACGTAGGTGGAGATCGACAGCGCCGTGACGTCGAGGAGTTCCCGAAGTTCGTCGGGGTCGGAGGTCAGCGCGAAGCAGATCTCCATCCAGTACCGCCAGGCGACGTTCTGCCCGGCCCGGTAGGTGTCGAGGGCGTTGGCGTCGAGCCCGCGGCGGACCAGGTCCCGCGCGGTGTCGAGCGCCTGCCTGCCGAGGTGCGGCGGGACGCGGCAACCGGGGTCCTGCACGTTGGCGGCGGCCCAGTGCACGACGTTGTCGACGTTGGTCTGCCGCAGCCCGTCGGCCAGCACCGGATCGGCCGCGATGGCCTGCGTGCGGTCGGTGGCGAGCACCGCGGCGTGCAGCTCGTCCGCCCAGCGCGCGGGCGGTTTCAGCGCCGTCTCAGCGCCGAGCCGGATCAACTCCCGAACCCGAGCGGACGGACAGGGCCACGATCGAGTCACGGCAGGCACTATGCCCGAAATAGTCTCATTTGTGGAGTGCCGGTGAAGGGAGCTCTTTGGGGTTGTTGTGCGTGGCGATGCGGGTAGCAGAACCTGAGCGGTTCCGTGGACTCCGTGCGCCGCTCCTGATGTATGCCAATACACGGCGTCCCGCCGTACTCGCCACGAAACCGCTCAGAACCTGCGGCGGTGCCGACTGAGTCCCACACCTGGAACAGCGGCTCCGCCGCCTTCTTGAAGCTCCTAGCGGGGTGACTCGTGCTGGGATCCCCTGACGTTGATGGGGCTGCCCGGGGGTTCTGCGCAGTGGGCTTGCAGGTTGGCGGGGACTTCGGCGAGGTCGGTGCCCGCTCGCTGGTGGGTGCTCTGGTAGCCCCGGGTGCAGACGAACGGGTCGAAGCTGTTGAGGACCAGGCCGAACCGGGCTCTCCCGTCACCGGGGACGGTGGTCTTGGTGCCCTGCGCGAGACTCGGGTAGGTGACCAGCAGCTGCTCCACGCCGTCGAGGCGGGTGCGGTAGACGTTGGCGGTGGTCAGCAGGTTCGAGAACAGCCCGCCGAGCTGCGGTCCGGTTTCCCGCAGCAGCCCGCTGATCTGCTCGGCGACGTCCGGTGCCGCGACGATGACGCGGCGCAGGTCGGGGTCGGAGGCCCGCAGCTGCCCGGCGAACAGGTGGAGGTCCCGGCTGAAGGAGGCGATCTCGGCGCCCTGCTCCCGCTGCGTCTCCAGCACCTGCCGGCCGCTGGAGATCAGGTCCAGCGTCTGCGGCAGGTGGTCGGTGGCGTGCCGGGTGTAGGCGTGGGAGGTGTCCAGCAGCGTGCCGAGCGGACCGTTGAGGCCGGTGAACGCCAGGTCCAGTTCGGTGACCACGGTCTGCAGCGAGCCGATCGGGATGCTGCGCACCGTGCGGTCCAGGTTGGCCAGCAGGTCCTCCGGCGGCACCGGGATCGAGGTGCGGTCGCTGGTGATCACCGAGCCTTCCCCGAGGTGCGGACCACCGTCGGATCGGGGGCGGAGGTCGACGTACTGCTCGCCCACCGCCGATCGGTTGGTGACCACGGCGTCGGTGTCGGCCGGGATCTTCGGTGCGCTGTCCTCGATCTCCAGCGACACGTCGACGCCCTCCGGCGTCAGCCGCAGCGGTCCGACGCGGCCGATGGGCAGTCCTCGGTATGTGACCTCGGCGTTGGTGAAGATGCCGCCGGAGTCGCGGAACCGGGCGATGGTGGTGTACCCGCGGGAGGACACCAGCCGGTCCAGCCCGGCGTAGGTGGCGCCGACGTAGGTGATGCCGACCAGGGCGATCAGCACGAACGCCCCGATCTGCAGCTTGACCCGCTTCGAGATCACCGGACACCTCCGAGCACTGCGTCGAACGGTCCGCCCGGTCGCGGCGGTGGCGGCACGGCAGGCGCGGGCGCGGGCGCCGGTCCCGGCAGCGGCAGCGGCAGCGGGAATTCGCCGGGCCCGATGCCGCCGGTGGGCGGCGGGCGTCCCTGCAGCACGTTGTCGACGATGGTGCTCAGGTCGAGGTCCAGCTGCAGGTCCAGGTTGGTGTAGTCGCCCTTGATCGCGTTCACCGTGTAGTCGGTGAACGGGAAGGTGACCAGGATTTCCAGCGACTTGGGGATGTCCTCGCCCGCTTCCGCCAACTTCCGCAGGATCGGGCTCAGCGACCGCAGGTTCTCCAGGGTGTCCTGCTCGCTGCGCTCGGTGGTCTCCACGGCGACCTCGGAGAGCCGGTCCATCTGCTGGAGCATGGTGACCAGCTGTCCCCGCTGCTCGTTGATGACCTTCAGCCCGGGCCCGAGGTTGTCCAGCGCGAAGGCGATGTCGTGCTTCTGCCCGACCAGCGAGGTGGCGAGCCGGTTGAGCCCGTCGATGGCGCGGGTGATCTCGTCGCGCTGGCCGTCGAGTTCCCGGGTGAAGACCTCGAGGTTGCGGTGCAGCGAGCGGATGTCGGCCTCGTTGCCGGACAGGGCGGCGCCGAGTTCCTGGTTGATGTGCTGGAGCTGGCCGATGCCGCCGCCGTTGAGCAGCATCGACAGCGCGCCCAGCACCTCCTCGACCTGCGGGTGCCGGTTCGTGCGCGACAGCGGGATGCGGTCGCCGTCGGACAGCAGCGCTTGACCGTCCGTCGCGGAACCGTCGAGCTGGACGTACTTCTCACCGAGCAGGCTGGACTGGCGCAACTGGGCGATGGCACTGGCCGGCAGCCGCACGTCGCGGTTGATCTCCAAGGTGACCTCGGCGGTCCAGCCGTCCGGGGCGAGCCGGATGCCGGAGACCCGTCCGACGGCGACGTCGTTGACCTTCACGCTGGCCTGCGGCACCAGGTCCAGCACGTCGGCGAGCTGCGCGGTGACCCGGTACGGGTCGTCGCCCAGGTCGGCGCCGCCGGGCAGCGGCGCGTTGTACAGGCCGGTGAACCCGTGCTGGCCGCATCCGGCGACCAGCAGGAAGCTCAGCAGCGCCACCGCGATCCGCATCAGCGACCACCTCCCGGGTGGGGCGTGCCGGTGTCGCGCATGGCGTCGACCAGCGGGAGCGGGATGTCGGGTGCGTGTCCGTGCTCCAGCGAGGTGATCGCCTCGGCCGGGGACGGCAGCGGGACCGCGCCGGTGACGATCGGTTCGATGCGGTTGCAGGCGTCGGCGAGCACGGGCGGCACCGGGCGGTCCGGGGGCGACTGCCGCAGCAGCTTGCAGACGATGACGATCGGCGGGTGGGTCAGCTCGTTGATGTTGCCGCGGGTGCGGGTGGACCCGGTGGAGGCGTCGTAGGTGTTGGCGAGGTTCGACAGCCCCAGCGGTGCGAGGTCGGTGACCTCCTCCAGCGCGGCTTTCTGGTCGACGAGCACCTGCGTCACGGCCTGCAGGTGGTCCACGTTGGTCCGCAGCACGGCGCGGTTGTCGCGGATGAACCCGGCGGTCTCCGACAGCGCGGGACCGAGTTCCCGCAGCGCAGCGCCGAGTTCACCGCGTTCGGCCGCCAGGAACGCGGCGGTGTCGGACAGCTGGGTGTTGAACCGGCGCACCTGCTGGTCGCTGTCGGCGAGCGTGCGGTTGAACAGCTGCAGGTTGTCGACGGTGGCGAACATGTCCTCCTTGGAGCCCGACAGCGTGCTCGTCGCCTGGCTCAACCGCTGCAGCATGTCGTTGAGCTCCGCGCCGTGCCCGCCGAGGTTGGCGGCCTGCACGTCGAGGAAGTCCGACAGCGCGCCCTCCTTGTTCGCCCCGTCCGGTCCCAGCATCCGCATCGTGCGGTCGGTGTTGCGGTTGATCTCGTCGAGCTCCAGCGGCGTCGCGGTCCGCTCGCGCGGGATCACGGCCCCGTCGGCCAGTTCCGGTCCGCCCTCGTAGACGGGTGTGAACTGCACGTACCGGTCGCTGACCAGGCTCGGCGCGACCGCGACGGCCTTGGCGTCGGCGGGGATCGGTGTGCCGTCGTCGATGCGCATCTCGACCCGCACCTTGGTGCCCTCGGGGACGACCTCGGTCACCGAGCCGACCCGCATGCCCAGCACGCGCACGTCCGAGCCGGGGAACAACCCGACGGTGGCTCCGAAGTGGGCGGTCACGGAGGTGCGCGCGGCCAGCGACACGGCCCACCAGGCACCGCCGGTGATCAGCATCGCCGCAGCGAGGACGATGGCCACAGCGCGCTTGCTCATCGCGGTCCTCCCCCGGCACCGCCCGCGATCGGCGGGCGGCAGCCTTCCTCGTTGGACGTCACCGGACCGGCGTGCAGCATCGGCGGGACCTGACCGCAGACGTAGCTGTCGAACCAGCGCCCGTTGCCGACCGTGTTGCTGAAGTACCGCGCGAACGGCGCGAGGTTCTGCAGGCCCCGGTCGAGGTTGTCCTGGTTGCGGTGCAGCACGTCGGTGACCCGTTCCAGCGTGGTCAGCGCTGGTCGCAGCTGGGCGTGGTTGTCGGCGACGAGACCGCGCAGCTGCTCGGAGAGCTGCCGGGTGCTGCGCAGCAGCGTGCTGATCGCTTCGCGCCGGAAGCGGATCTCCTCCATCAGCAGGTTGCCGTCGGCCAGCAGCTCGGCGAAGACCTCGTCGCGGTCGCCGAGCACCTGGCTGACCTGCCAGGTGTTGCTCAGCAGCTGCTTGAGCTGCTGGTCCCGGCTGGAGATGACCTGGGAGAACGCCGAGAGCCCGCGCAGCGCCTCGCCGACGTGCGCCGGGGTGCCGCGGAAGGTGTCGGCCATGGTCTGGAAGCTCTGCGCCAGCGCGGCGGTGTCGACCTCGCCGGAGGTGCGCCCGAGGTCCTGGAAGGCCTCGGTGACGTCGTAGGGCGAGCGGGTGCGGTCGGCGGGAATCGTTGCGGCGGAGTCCTGTTCGCGATCGCCCTGCGGGTCCAGCGACAGGTACTTCTGGCCGAGCAGGGTCTTGATCTCGATGGAGGCGGTGGTGCGGTCGCCCACCCAGGCGTCGTCGACGCGGAAGGCGACCTCGACGTGCTTGCCGCGCAAGGACATGGAGGTCACCTCGCCCGCTTTGACCCCGGCGATGCGGACCTCGTCGTCGGGCTTGAGCCCGGCCGCCTCGGTGAACTGCGCGCGGTAGGTGGTGCCGCCGACCACCGGCAAGTCCTCGAAGTAGAACGCCAGCAGCGAGATCGCGGTGATCAGCACCAGGCCCACCACCCCGGCGGCCGCCGGGTCGCGCCGCTTGAGCCGCTCGATCATCGGCACCTCTCAGGCATCTGCTCGGGGGACGTCGCGGGCAGCGGCACGGCCACGCCGAGGCTGGAGATGCGCACCTGCCCGGAGCTGCGGCACAGGAAGTAGTTGAACCACGACCCGTAGCTGGCGGTGCGGTTGATGGTGTTGAGCTTGTTCGGCAGGCCCGCGGCGAACCGCTCCACGAGCGGCCGGTGGTTGTCGAGGTGGTGCGAGAGCACGCCCAGGTGCGCGATGCTCTCGCGCAGCGGTTGCCTGCCCTCGGCGAGCAGCCCGGCGGTCGCCTCGTTGACCTGGCCGATCCCTTCGACGGCCGAGCCGATCTGCTCCCGGTCCGCGGCCAGGCCGGAGACGACCTGCTGGGTCTGCACCAGCACCTCGTCGAGTTCGGCGTTGCGGCTGTTGACGGTGCCGAGGACGTCGTTGAGGTTGGTGATGACGTCGCCGATCACCTGGTCCCGGGAGGCCAGGGTCTGGGTCAGCGAGCCGATGTGCGCCAGCAGGCTCTGCACGGTGCCGCCCTCCCCTTGCAGGGTCTGGATGATCGCGTGCGAGAGCTTGTTGACGTCCTCGGGCGAGAGCGCCTGCAGCAGCGGTTTGAACCCGTTGAACAGCACCGTGAGGTTCAGCGCGGGCCGGGTGCGTTCGATCGGGATCGTGGCGTCCTCCGGCAGCAGCGTTCCGGAACCCGTCCCCTTCTCGATGGCGAGGTAGCGCTGGCCGACGAGGTTGCGGTACTTGATCGACGCGGTGGTCGAGGCGGGCAGCGCGCGGTCGCCGAAGAGCGTGAACTCCACGTGGGCCTGGCGCTTCTCGGCGATCTCGATCGAGCGGACCTGTCCGACCTTGACCCCGGCGATGCGCACGTCGTCGCCCTCGTTGAGCCCGGTGACGTCGGTGAAGCGGGCCGAATACCCCGTGGTGGGGCCGAAGCTGGTGTTGGCGATGGTGACCCCGAGCAGTCCGGTGGCCAGCAGCGTCACCGCGATGAACGCCACGAGCTTGGTCAACGACGGCGTGATCGACCTCATCGCACCTGCACCTCCGCTCCTCGGTACAGCGGCCCGACCAGCAAGGTGCTCCACGACGGGACCTCGTCGGGGCGCAGCCTGGTCCCCGGTGACAGCAGGGCCGCGATGAGGCGCTGCTCGGCCGGCGAGTGCTGCATCGAGCCCGCGGTCCCGGTGAACGAGCTCGGGCTGGTCGAGGCCGGTGGTGCGGGCTTCTCGCGCTGCGGCGGGTGCGTCGAGCCGTCGCGCGGCGGCCCCCCGCCGGGCAGGTCGGCGGGCAGCGGGACCTGGTCGTAGCAGCGGGGTCCGCGCCGGTCCTGCCAGCTGGGTTCGTCGTGGCCGGGCAGGTACTTGTCGGCGCTGTCGCTGATCTGCACCCGCAGGCGGATCACGCCCGGGGTGTCGGTGCCCTTGCCCGCGACCTGGTCGAGGCGGGGCACCGCATCGGCGAGATCGTCGAA
The DNA here is from genome assembly GCF_004349225.1 of Saccharopolyspora karakumensis. NCBI lineage: Bacteria > Bacillati > Actinomycetota > Actinomycetes > Pseudonocardiales > Pseudonocardiaceae > Saccharopolyspora > Saccharopolyspora karakumensis. The sequence goes on along the minus strand of NZ_SMLA01000016.1, from coordinate 59,657 downwards.
CAGGCAGGGGTATTCGGGCGAGTAGCGCGCCAGCAGCCGCAGGTGCTCACGGCTCGCCGCGTTGAGGCCGATGATGTTCTCCTTGTTGGCCCGCAGGAATCCGTCGAGGTCCGCGGCCCCTGTCGTCACCGTGCGGTAGAGGCGATCGAGGCCGGCGCGGTTGTCGGCGACGGTTCGGTGGTTGACCGCCAGGTCGCGCAGCGCCTGCGTCAGCTCCGGGGTGGTCTCGGCGTAGAGGTGCGCCACGTCGGCGAGCGCCTGGATGTTGCCCTTGAGCTCGGGCAGCGCCGGGTTGAACTGCTCCAGGTAGCGGTTGGTGGCCACCAGCGTCTCGCCGAGCTGCTCACCTCGTCCGTCCAGCGCCATCGAGACGGTGTTGAGCGTGGTGGCGAGCTTGTCCGGCCGGACGGCCTGCAGCACCGGCATCAGGTCGCTGAGCACCTTCTCCAACTCGATCGACGCCTCGCTGCGGTCCTGCTCGATGACGTCGTCGTCGCGCAGCGACTCGCGGGAGGGCTCGGGTGGCGGGACGAGGCTGACGTAGCGCTCGCCGAAGAGGGTCTTGGGCAGCAGTCGCGCGGTGACCTCGGCCGGGATGAGGTGCACCTTGTCCGGGTGCAGCGCGAGGTCGAGCTCGGCGCCGGACGCGGTCGCGCGCACCTCCCGCACCTCGCCGACCACCAGGCCGCGCACCTTGACGTCGGAGGGCGGTTGCAGCTGGTTGCCGACGCGGTCGGTGCGCAGCAGCACGTTGACCACCGGCGTGAACGCCTTCTGGTACACCGCGACCGTCGAGGCCAGGAACAGCACGATCACGCTGATGAACACCGCCCCGACCACGCGGCGGCGCACCACCTCGACCCGCCCGCCCGGCCTCATCCGGCGATCCGCACGGTCGTGGTGGCGCCCCAGATGGCGAGGCTGAGGAAGAAGTCCAGCACGTTGAGCGCGATGATCGCGGTGCGCACGGCCCGGCCCACCGCGCTGCCGACCCCAGCGGGACCGCCGGAGGCGCGGAAGCCGTAGTAGCAGTGCACCAGGATGATCATCAGGCTGAACAGCAGCACCTTGCCGAAGGAGAACAGCACGTCCTCCGGTGGCAGGAACAGGTGGAAGTAGTGGTCGTAGGTGCCCGCCGACTGGCCGTAGAAGTAGACCGTGATCACCCTGGACGCCAGGTAGGACGACATCAGCCCGATCACGTACAGCGGGATCACCGCGCCGATCCCGGCCAGCACGCGGGTGGTCACCAGGAACGGCACGCTGCGCACCGCCATGACCTCCAGCGCGTCGATCTCCTCGGAGATGCGCATCGCGCCCAGCTGCGCGGTGAACCCGCAGCCGACGGTCGCCGACAGCGCCAGGCCCGCCACCAGCGGCGCGACCTCGCGGGTGTTGAAGTAGGCCGAGACGAACCCCGTGAAGCTGGCCGTGCCGAGCTGGTTGAGCGCGGTGTAGCCCTGCATCCCGACGACGGTGCCGGTGAACAGCGTCATGCCCACCATCACGCCGATCGTGCCGCCGAGCACCGCCAGCGCACCGCTGCCGAAGGTCACCTCGGCCAGCAGCCGCAGCACCTCCTTGGAGTAGCGGCGCAGCGTGCGCGGTGCCCACGCGATGGCGCGCAGGTAGAACATCGCCTGGTCACCTGAGGTGTCGAGCACCCGCAGCGGGGCGTTGAGCAGCCGCCGGACCCGGCCGGTCGCCACGACCACGGCTCACATCCCCTTCGCCGGGACGAGCTGCAGGTAGATCGCGGTGAGCACCACGTTCACCAGGAACAGCAGCATGAACGAGATGACCACGGCCTGGTTGACCGCGTCCCCAACGCCTTTCGGCCCCGGCGCGGGGTTGAGCCCGCGGTGCGCGGCGACCACCCCGGCGATGAACCCGAAGATCACCGCCTTGATCTCGCCGATCCACAGGTCGGGCAGCTGGGCGAGGCCGTTGAAGCTGGCCATGTAGGCGCCGGGAGTGCCGCCCTGCATGATGACGTTGAAGAAGTAGCCGCCGAGCACGCCGACGACGCTCACCACGCCGTTGAGCAGGGTGGCGACGAGCATCGCCGCGAGCACGCGCGGCACGACCAGCCGGTGGATCGGTGAGACGCCCAGGGTTTCCATCGCGGCGATCTCGTCGCGGATGGTGCGCGCGCCCAGGTCGGCGCAGATCGCCGAGCCGCCGGCCCCTGCGATGAGCAGCGCGGTGATCAGCGGGCTGGCCTGCTGGATGATGGCCAGCACGCTTGAGGCGCCGGTGAACGACTGGGCGCCGATCTGCTTGGTCAGCGAGCCGAGCTGCAGCGCGATCACCGCCCCGAACGGGATCGACACCAGGGCGGTGGGCACGATGGTGACGCTGGCGACGAACCAGGACTGCTGGACGAACTCGCGCCACTGGAACGGCCGGGCGAACACCGCCCTCGCCACGTCCACGGCGTGCAGGAACAGCCGTCCGGTCTCGCTGAGCGGACCGGTACCGGCCGGTCGCGCCACTCCAACACCCATCGCGGCTCCCCGAGGTCTCGACAGGGCATCCAGAGTGATCAGCCACACACCTCGCAACCAGGGGCACTCTGCCCCGCGATTCCCCCACTCTGGTGCACATCGCCCGTAACCCGAACCCGGCCTCCGTGCGATAGACATCTCCGGTCTCGCGGAATCCGTTCCACCCCAACGACATCCACGGTCCCAAGTGGAACAAGCTCGTCCGCCTCCGATCCGGTCCCGGTTTGACCGGTGTGGAACGGGTACTCCCGGAGCGGAGACCGGTCGAAGCGCGAGAGGAGGTTCCGCCCGTGGTGAGCTGGCAGGCGCGGGCCGTCATCGCGAAGTACTGGGTGACGCGGCGCAAGCAGGTCTTCGCCGACCCCGGGAAGTTGCGGGAGAGCGCGGAGAGCCACCAGGCCGAGGGAGTGCAGGTGCCCGACTGGGTCCACCGGCGCTTCGACGTCGTGGAGTCGGACGTGCTCGGACACCGCTGCTACACGCTGCACCCCCACGAGCCGGAGAACTCGCAGCACATCCTCTACCTGCACGGAGGCGCCTACGTGCACCAGGTCGAGCAGGCTCACTGGAGGTTCCTGGACCGGCTGATCGACGCGACCGGCTCGGTGGTCACCGTGCCGATCTACCCGCTGGCCCCCGCGCACACCTACGACGAGACGCTGGCGATGATCTGGGAGACCTACCAGCGCATCCTCGGCGATCTCCCGGCCGAGGACCAGATCATCATGGGCGACTCCGCGGGCGGCGGGCTGACCCTGTTCGTGGCGCAGCGGATCAAGCACCACGACCGGCCGCAGCCGCGACGCCTGGTGCTGTTCGCGCCCTGGCTGGATCTCACGACGACCGATCCGGGCATCGCCGAGCGCGAGCCGCACGACCCGTTCCTCAGCGGACCCGGGCTGCGGGAAGCCGCCCGGCTCTACACCGACGGCCTCGACCTGCGCGATCCGCGGGTGAGCCCGCTGTTCGGCGACCTGTCGGGACTGGCGCCGATCAGCGTGTTCACCGGGACCCGCGACGTGCTGCTGACCGACTCGCGACGGCTGCGCGACAGCATCCGCACGACCGGCGCCGACCTCGACTACGAGGAATACCCGGGGATGTTCCACGGCTGGATCATGCAATCCCTGCCGGAGGCCAGGCACGCGACCGATCGTGTTTCGGCTCTCGTGGGTGATTGAGCGGGCCGGTTTCCGGGAAACCACCGCGCAGAGCCCGCCCGGACACGCCGAAGACGAGGTGAGCGGTCATGACCCATCCTCCGGACCCGGACACCGTGCAACCGTTCCTGCGGGAGGTGCACTACCCGGTCAGCAAGCAGGAACTGGTGCACATCGCCGAGCAGCAGGGCGTGGACGGCGAGGTGCTGCGCGCGCTGCGCATCGTCCCCGACCGCACCTACGAGAACCAGGAGGAGATCAACGAGGAGGTCGCCCTGGGGAGCTAGCCGTGGCGGCTGAGGACCAGGAGCGTGACGTCGTCCCCGGCGGACGCCGCGGTCACCAGGCGGTTGGTGACGGTGCTGCAGACCTCGGGGGCGGGCGCGCACTCGATCGCCTCGCACAGCGAGTTCAGGCCGACGTCGATGGACTGCTGGCGGCGCTCGATGAGCCCGTCGGTGTAGAAGCACAGCACCGAGGGCTCCGGCAGATCGACGGCGGTGGAGCGGCGCTCGCGGCGCGACACCTCCACCCCCACCGGCGGGTCCACCGGCACCTTGACGAGGTCGCCGCAATCACCGGGCAGGGCGAGCACCGGTGGCAGATGCCCGGCCAGCGAGATCTCCAGCCGCGCGGTGACCGGGTCGTAGATCGCGTAGGACACGGTGGCCATCGCGTCCGGCTCGAAGTAGGTGACCTTGCGGTCGAGCTTGTGCAGCACGCGGGCCGGCTCCTCGTCGTCGAGCGCGTACGCGCGCAGCGCGCTGCGCAGGCGCCCCATCACCACGGCGGCCAGCAGACCGTGGCCGACGACGTCGCCGATCACGATGCCGATCCGACCCGAGGGCAGCTCGAACACGTCGTACCAGTCACCGCCGATGCCGTGATCGGCACCGGCGATGTAGCGGCCGTCCATCGACGCACCGGGAACGGACGGCAAGCGGCCGGGCAGCAGGCTGTGCTGCAGCACGGTCGCGGCGATGCGTTCCGCGCGCGAGGAACCGACCTTCGAGACCGAGGCGAGGCGATCGGCGGCGATGCGCACCAGACCGGCGTCCTCCTCGGTGAACCGGTGCTCGCCGAACGCGCCGACGCACAGCACTCCCAGCGTGTCCCCGCCCGCGACCATCGGTGCTCCGACGATCGAGCGAATCCCCTTCTGCTGCAACGGCGTGCTGATGAGGACGTCGTCGTCGACGCGGTCGAACACGACGGCTCGCTCGGAGTCGAGCACGGCGGCGGCGAAATCGTTGCCCACCGGGATCCGGACGCCCTGCCGCACCTCGTCCTCGACGCCCACCGAGGCGGTGGCGATCAGCTCCTCACCGCCCGGATCCAGCAGCAGGACCGTCGCCATGTCCACGCCCAGGACATCGCGCACCCGGGCCAGGATTTCACGCAGCAGCTCGTTGACGTCCAGGTGAGCCAGCGAGGTGTCCGTGACCAGTTCGATGCGCCGCAAACGCTCCTCGGCGGAAGAGTCCGCAGAAGCACGCATGCGTTCAGCATAACCGCCACGCTGCCGTGCGTCTTTGCCAAGTGGGCCCACCGGCCCCATCATGGAGCCATGGCTACCGACATCAACGAGAACCCGACACCGTTCAGCGCGGTGGCCGAGTGGTCGGGCCGCACGCTCTTCGTCACCGCGACCGGCGAGGTCGAACTGGTCAACTCACCGCAGCTCGAAGCGGTGCTCAACCACGCCCTCGCCGACGGGCCCGAGGTCCTGGTGCTCGACATCATGGACGTCACGTTCCTGTCGTCGGCGGGACTGGCCGTGCTGGTGCGCGCCCACCGCAACGCCGAGGAGGCCGGCACTCGGTTCCGGGTCGTCGCCGCCAACGTCGCCACGCTGCGCCCGATCCAGCTCATGGGGCTGGACCAGGAGTTCGACGTGTTCGCCGACCGCGACGACGCGCTGTCCGGCGCACGGGGTTTGTGAGCCGTCCGAGTCGCCGAACCTAGGAGCTGAGCGTCGTTTGACGGAGAACTGTTAGGAAGCGACCTATGGCACCCGCTCAGTCAGGCGGGCCGGAGCCCGGGGCCGTGGACGGTCTGCGCCGCCACGGAGTCCTCGCCTCCGCCGGCAGCTTGCCGGTGCTGCGCGACGAGGTGGACCAGTGGGCCCGCACCGCCGGGCTCGGCGACACCCTCGCCGGTGCGCTGGCGCTGGCAACCTACGAGGCCATGGCCAACGCGGTCGAACACGCCTACGACGGCATGCCCGGACCGTTCGACGTGGAAGCCTCGCTCCTCGACCGGGGCGTCGAGGTGACGGTCACCGACCACGGGTCGTGGCGCTCGCCGCAGGACGGTGACCAGGAGCGCAAGCGCGGCCTCCCGCTGATCCACCGGCTCGCCGACGAAGCCGTCGTGTCCGCCGGGGAGAACGGCACGCGGGTGCGGATGCGGTGGGAGCTCCGGGGGCAGCGCGCCGCCGGGGACCTGTCCGCCGCGGAGGCCTCCGGTTAGTCACGCGGCGACGAGGAAGTCCTCGACCGCGCTCCCCAGGTCGTGGGGCGCCGCGAACGGCACCATGTGCGCCGCGCCGGGCCAGACCAGCAGGCGCGCTTCCGGCAGCAGCCGGGTGACCCGCTGCGCCCAGTCCTGCGGCACCAGCGCGTCGTGCTCGCCGCGCACGACCAGCGCGGGCGCACCGACGCGGGGCAGCTTGTCCTCGACGTGGTCGTGCATCGATTCGGCGAAGCTGGTCACCACGCGCCGGAGCCCGGCTTCCCGGTAGTCGCGGAAGGTCAGCGGTGCGAGCCGGCGCGGTTCGCACCGGGCGTTGCGCAACCACCGGCGCACCTGGCCCTGCCAGGTGCGGGCCCGCGGATCGGTGGTCGGGCCGACCAGCACGAGCCCGCGCACGTGCTCCGGGGCGAGCAGCGCCGCCTCGACGGCGATCTGGCAACCGAAGGAGCACCCGAGCAGGTTGACCTCCGCCAATCCCACCTGCCGCCGCCACACGTCCAGGGCCTGCGCCAGGTCGTGGAGTCCGAGAGGGCGCCCGGAACGACGGCTGGACCCGAAGCCGGGCAGGTCCACCGCCCACGTCTCGCGCACACCGGCCCGCCCCGAGACGAACGGCAGCAGTTCCCGGCTGGAGACCCCGGCGCCGTGCACGCACACCAGCGGAGGGCCCGGGCCCTCGACGTGCCACGCCACGACGCCGGCCTCGGACAGGTCCGGGCGCTCGAGTTCGGTCCTCGTGCGCTGCATCGACTCCGGGCTACCCGCAACGGCCCGGTCCGAACCGGACGCCGCCATGTGTGAACCGAGCCCCCATCGGGTATTCCGATGATCGACCGGATGATCAACCTCGGCAACACGGAGGTGAGAATGACCGCCACGGAGCGCCTTCCGAAACCCACCAGCGAATCCTGGCACTGGCAGCTGCGCGCCGCGTGCCGGGATCTCAGAACCGCTCGGTTCTTCCACCCGGACAACGAACGCGGCGCGCGCCGCGCCCAGCGGGAGCGCCAGGCCAAGGCCGTCTGCCGACGTTGCCCGGTCATCGCCCAGTGCCGCGAGCACGCGCTGCGGTCCCACGAGCCCTACGGCGTGTGGGGCGGTCTCGGCGAGCAGGAACGCCGCAGCCTGCTCCGGAAGGCGAGCTGAGCGCGGGGATTCGCGTTCCACCGCAACGGGTATGGCCAGTGGGCGAGCCCGCCGACCGTGGAGGCCCACATGCACCAGGACAGGACCCGCAGACCCCCGGACGACGAGGAGGACGCCCCGGCCCCGAGCACCTCGGGCCGGGAACGCCGCGAGCAGCTCGACGAGGACACCGACGACCTGCTCGACGACATCGACGACGTCCTCGAGGACAACCCGCAGGACTTCGTCCGGGGCTACGTGCAGAAGAACGGCCAGTGAGTGCCGCGTTGCCGCGCCGGGAGGACGATTCCCCGGCGCGGCAACGCTCTTCGGTGCTCACACGTGGTCGCGCGGGATGCGATGGTCCCAGTTCTTGGAGAACACGCGCTCGTCGCCCAGGTAGGCGTCGAGTTCGGCGTGCAACCGGAACTCGGTGGCCGTGGACGTCAACGCAGTGCGGGTGCTGGTGCGCACCGACCAGTCACCGCGGGTGAAGCCCATCGTCCACTCGATGTCGCCGCGCACCGAGTCGAAGTCCTCCCCGACCCAGCTGTAGAGCTCGGTGGCGCGCCGGCGGACGTCCAGGTCGATGTCCTCGAAGTGCGCCAGCCCCAGGTCCTTGATCACCTCCAGCGACGAGCTGTAGTCGGCCAGGTCCCTGCTGACCTGCCACTGCTGCTCCCCCGGGGTGATCTGCTTCGCGGGCACCGGTGGGGCTCCCTCGGGTTCGCCGAACAGCGGCGTGGGCAGCTCATCGGCCTCCTCCGCCGGCCGGATCGGCAGTTCCAGCTCGCTCTCGGACGGGTGCACGGTCAGCTGCACCGGCTCCGGCGGTGGCCACGCCAGCGGCCAGTACGAAGTGGACAGCGCCAGCCGGATGCGGTGCCCCGCCGGGAAGGCCTGCGCCACGCCGTTCAACCAGAACTGAACCTGGTACCGCACACCGGGTTCCAGTGGTTTCGGTTCGTCGTGCCCGTCCCGGTGGGTGAGGTTGAGCAAGCCGTAGGTCACGCGCGTCGCCTGCCCGGTCGGGCTGACGTCGGAGAGCCGCGCGGCCAGCATGGCCACCGGCCGGTCCACCTCCACGCACACGTCCACCAGCGGCCCGCCCAGGATCTCGCAACGCTCGGTCAGCGGCTCGGTGTCGAACACCAGCGACCCGCCGTCCTCCTCGCGCTGGTCGTAGGGCAGGTCCGGGGGTGCGTTGTAGGAGCACCACTTGCCGCCGTACTGACCGACCGACAGCGGCGAGGCGACCGTCAGCCGCCGTCCGTCCTGCCCCTCCCCCGGCCGCTCGATTCTGTTCTGCCCCAACGGGAACCGGGTGCGGCGCACGTGGGGTGACGGCCACGACGGCTCGCCGACCCAGCGTCCGAGGCGTTCCTCGTAACTGGTGGACGGCGGCATGCTCTCCTGCATGAAGGTGCACAGCATCGGTCCGTCCATCGCCCCGTTGTCGACGTCCTTGAGCCAGTGGTCCCACCAGCGCACCAGCTCCTGCAGGAAACCGATGGCAGGACCAGGCCGCCCCAGGTGCGGGTACTTGTGCGACCAGGGCCCGATGAGGCCGCGGCGCGGCGCGTCGAGGTTCTGCATCAGCCGGAACACGGCGTTGGAGTAGCCGTCGGCCCAGCCGCTCACGGCCATCACCGGGCACTCGACCCCGGAGAAGTCCTCGCAGATCGAGCCGTGCCGCCAGTAGTCGTCGCGGCGCTGGTGGCGCAGCCAGGTGTCGATCCACAGGCCGCTCTCCTCCATGCGTTCGCGCCACATCTCCTCCCAGCGGTCGCCGACGACCTCCGGATCGGGCGGGCAGGAGGTGTAGGCGAACATCGTGCTCGCCCAGGACAGGTTGTCGCTGAGCAGGCATCCGCCCATGTAGTGGACGTCGTCGGCGTAGCGGTCATCGGCGCAGCACAGCGCCGCGATCGCCCCCAGGCTCGGCGGTCTCCTGGCGGCCACCTGCAGGGCGTTGAAACCGCCCCAGGAGATGCCCATCATGCCGGTCCGCCCGGTGCACCACGGTTGTTCCGCCAACCACGCCAGCACTTCCTCGGCGTCGACGAGCTCCTGCTCCAGGTACTCGTCGGTGAGGATCCCGTCGGAGTCGCCGCTGCCGCGCAAGTCCACGCGGGCGCACGCGTAGCCGTGCCCGGCCAGGTACGGGTGGTGGATGGAGTCGCGCAACGAGGTGAGGTCACGCAGCCGGTAGGGGATGAACTCCAGCACCGCCGGAACGGGCTCGGTGTCGGAGGAGACCGGCCGCCAGATGCGCCCGGCCAAGCGGGTTCCGTCGGACAGGGGAATCCAGATGTGCTCCTCCTGCTTGATCTCGCAGGGCAGCTCGTCGACCTCGCGCACGCGTCCTCCTCGCTCGCCTCGACTGTCCCGGGCGTCACTCGCTGACTACCCATCAACCGATGCGGCCATGCCCCGGCGCGCACGTTTCACCGCGCCGCTGCGCGGTTACTCGCGGACAGGACTGGCGAGCACCGGAGGGCGGGGAACATGGTTCGGTTCGGGTACACGCTGATGACGGAGCAGTCGGGGCCGCGCGAGCTGGTCAAGCAGGCGGCCGCGGCCGAGCGCGCGGGGTTCGACTTCGCGGTGATGAGCGACCACTACTCGCCGTGGCTGGACGAGCAGGGCCACTCCCCCTACGCGTGGAGCGTGCTGGGGGCCGTCACGCAGATGACCGAGCGGATGGACCTGCTGAGCTTCGTCACCGCGCCGATCATGCGCTACCACCCCGCCGTCGTCGCGCAGAAGGCCGCCACGATCGGCTTGCTCTCCGACGACCGGTTCACGCTGGGCGTGGGTGCCGGGGAGAACCTCAACGAGCACGTCATCGGCCAGGGCTGGCCGCCGGTCAACGTGCGGCACGAGATGCTCACCGAGGCGCTGCGGATCATCTCCTCGCTGTTCGACGGCGGCCACGTGAACTTCACCGGCGACCACTACCGGGTCGATTCGGCGAAGCTGTGGGACCTGCCCGACCAGCGGGTCCCGGTGGCCACCGCCGTGTCCGGCGACCAGTCGGTGCAGCGCTTCGCCCCGCTGTCCGACGCGATGATCGCCGTGCAGCCGGAATCCTCGCTCTGCCGTGCCTGGGACTCCGCGACCGGTGGTGACCAGCGCAAGTACGGTCAGCAGCCGATCTGCTGGGACCCGTCGGCCGACGCCGCCGCCCGGCGCGCCTGGGAGCAGCTGCGCTGGTTCGCCGGTGGCTGGAAGGTCAACGCCGAACTGCCCGGTCCCGCCGGCTTCGCCGCCGCCACCCAGCACGTGCGGCTCGACGACGTCACCGCGGGCATCCCGTGCGGCCCCGACGTCGATCGGATCGTCAAGACCGTGCAGGCCCACTGGCAGGCGGGTTTCACCGACATCGCCCTGGTCCAGGTCGGCGTGGACGCCGATCCGGCCGGCTTCTTCGGCTTCGCGCGGGAGAAGCTGCTGCCCGCCCTGCGCGAGGCGGCCGGAAGCTGATCGCCACCGCCAATTCTGTTCCCACCAACGTGTTTGCCACCCACCCCGCGGTGACAACCCGACAGGTGCGAAGGAAATGCCGCTTCATCACCCCGGAAACGACGACGGGGGGAAAGGACGTGGTGGTCATGCCCGGTGACCGGATCCGCCAACTCACCAGGAGGGTTCGCGACGAAGTCGCGCAGCACAACCCGATGAAACCGAGCAAGGAGGCCTCGGCGTCCCAGGACGGCGCCCCGAGCAGGACGGGACGGGCGAACTCGCTGCTCCACACCGGGCCCCGCGTGCCACCGGAGCGGCGCAGGAACCGCTGAGACCCGAAACGGCGTCCCCGGACTCCCGGGGGCGCCGTTTCGCGCCGTGTCAGCGACGGCGCGGGAGGAACTCCTGGGCCTTGGACTTCACGCCCTCGGTGACCACCGACCACGCGTCGGGGTCGCCCTTGAGCATGGCCTCGGCCATCGACTCGACCTGGCTCCAGTCCGCCTGCGGCGGGATCGGCGGCACGGCCGGGTCGGTGACGAAGTCGATCAGGCAGGGCCGGTCGCTGCTCAGCGCTTCGGCCCACGCGTCGGCGACGCTGCCCGGATCGGCGACCCGGATACTCCGGAAACCCGCGCTGCGCGCGAACTCCGCGTAGTCGAACTCCGGAAGCCGTTGCGAGGGGAGGAACTGCGGAGCGCCGTTGAGCGCCCGCATCTCCCAGGTGACCTGGTTGAGGTCGCCGTTGTTGAGCACGCCCACGACCACTCGCGGGTCCTGCCACTCGCGCCAGTGCTGCCCGATGGTGATGAGCTCGTTGATCCCGTTCATCTGCATCGCGCCGTCGCCGACCAGCGCGATCACCGGCCGGTCCGGGTGGGCGAACTTCGCGCCCGTGGCGTAGGGAGCTCCCGGTCCCATGGTGGCCAGCGTCCCGCTCAGCGAGCAGCGCATGCGGCCGCGCACCCGCAGGTGCCGGGCGTACCAGTTGGCCGCCGAGCCGGAGTCGGCGGTGATGATGGCATCATCGGGCAACTGCGGTGACAGCTCGTGGAACACCCGTTCCGGGTTGAGCGGTTCGGCCTCCACCCCGGCGCGGCGCTCCATCACCTCCCACCAGTCCCGGACACCGGACTCGACCTTCTCCCGCCAGGCGCGGTCCTGCTTGCGGCGCAGTCGCGGCAGCAACGCCGACAGGGTCGCCCGGGCATCACCGAGCAGGTTGACCTCGAACGGGTACCGCATGCCGATCATGGTCGGATCGATGTCGATCTGGACCGCGCGGGCCTGCTCGAACTCGGGCAGGAACTGGCTGTAGGGGAAGCTCGCGCCGACCATCAGCAGGGTGTCGCAGTCGCGCATCAGCTCCCAGGACGGTCGCGTGCCCAGCAGTCCCGCCGCACCGGTCACCCACGGCAGGTCGTCCGGCAGCACGTCCTTGCCCAGCAACGCCTTCGCCACACCGGCCCCGAGCACGTCGGCGACGGCGGTGACCTCGCCCGCGGCCTTCCGGGCGCCCTGGCCGACCATGATGGCCACGCGCTCGCCGGCGTTGAGCACCTCGGCGGCGCGCTCCAGGTCCGCCTCCCCCGGCGTGGTGACCGCCTCGGAGATGCCGACGCTGGAGGGCACCATCTTGAACGCGTGCGTCGGCGGCGAGTAGGTCATCTCCTGCACGTCGTTCGGGATGATCAGGGCCGTGACCGTCCTGCGCGCGAACGACGTGCGCATGGCGCGGTCGAGCGCGTTGGGCAGCTGCTGCGGGGTGGAGACGAACTGCACGTACTCGGCGACGTCCTTGTACAGCGAGGAGAGATCGACCTCCTGCTGGTAGGCCCCGCCGAGGGAGGTGCTGGCCTGCTGCCCGACGAGGGCGACCACGGGCACGTGGTCGAGCTTGGCATCGTAGAGCCCGTTGAGCAGGTGGATGGCGCCGGGTCCGCCGGTCGCGGCGCAGACTCCCACCTCCCCGGAGAACTTCGCGTACCCCACGGCTTCGAACGCGGCGAGCTCCTCGTGCCGGGCCTGGATGAACCGCGGGTCGTTGTCGGCCCGCTCCCAGGCGGCGAGGATCCCGTTGATGCCGTCACCGGGGTAGGCGAAGACGTGCTCCACGCCCCAGGTCCGCAGTCGTCGCAGCAGGTAGTCGGCCACCGTGTCGGCCATGCCGCACCCTCCGATCGTCCGTGTCGGCGTCGTCCCCACCCGCCTACCCGGATGTCCGCTCGCTCAACCGGGAACTGATCGATCTCCTCGGGCGCGGTCAGCCGGGGTGGGTTTCGCCGCCGACCGGCGCCAGCACCTCGCCGGTGTAGTAGCTGGACAGGCGGTCGGAGGCGAAGAAGACGTAGGACGGCGCGATCTCGTCGGGGTGGCCCATGCGCCCCATCGGCGTCTGCTCGCCGAACCCCTCCACCTTGTCCTCCGGCAGCGTCGCCGGGATCAGCGGCGTCCACACCGGACCGGGCGCCACGCAGTTGACGCGGACACCGGAGGCCGCCAGGGACTGGGCGATCGACTGCGTGAGCACGTGCACCGCGCCCTTGCTGGCCGAGTAGTCCATCAGGTCCTTGTTGCCGCGCAACCCGTTGACCGATCCGGTGTTGATGATCGCCCCGCCCTCGGGCAGGTGGCGCAGCGCGGCCTTGCACAACCAGAACACCGCGAAGACGTTGACCTCGAAGGTCCGCTTGAACTGCTCGGTGGTGATCGACCGCAGGTCGTCCTGCGCCGCCTGCGTGCCGGCGTGGTTGACCAGCACGTCCAGGCCTCCGAGCCGCTCCGCGGCGTCGTCGACCAGGCGCGTGCAGAAGCTCTCCTCGGCGACGTCGCCGCGGAACAGGTGGCACTGGCGGCCCTGCTCGCGCACCAGCTCGGCGGTGCGCTCGGCGTCGGCGTCCTCCGAGGTGTCGAAGTAGGCGAGCGCGACGTCGGCGCCTTCCTTGGCGAAGGCCACCGACACGGCTCGGCCGATCCCGGAGTCCCCGCCGACCACCAGCGCCCGCTTGCCCGCGAGGTGCCCGGAACCGACGTAGTCGCGCATCTCGTCCCGCGGGCGCGGGCGCATCGGCTCGGTGGCGCCGGGCGGGGTCTGCTGCTGGGCAGGTGCGCTGCTGGGCGGCTGTTCCATGACGTCCTCCACATCGGAAGTCCTCGGCGACCTGTCGAGTACCCGGCACTCCCGCGGGTTCAACATCCTGTGCCCGGGGTACGCGGGTTGGTGTGACTGAGCGGCCGAAGAACGTGCTCCTGCTAGGACCTGACGAACGCAACCTCGCCCTGATGCGCGAGCTCCAGCACCTCGCGCCGTACCGGTTCCACCCGCTGCTGGACAAGGAGCAGCTGATGTACGGCGACATCGGGCTGGAAGAGCTGCTGGAGAAGGCCCAGCAGCGCCTCGACGACTTCCCCGAGCCGGTCGACGCGATCGTGGGCTACTGGGACTTCCCCGTCAGCTCGATGGTCCCGATCCTGGCCACCGACAACGGGCTGCCCGGGCCGAGCCTGGAATCGGTGGTCAAGTGCGAGCACAAGTACTGGAGCAGGCTCGTGCAGCGCGAGGTCACCGACGCGCACCCGGGCTTCGCGATCGTCGACCTGGACGAGCCGGAGACGCCGCCGGGGATGCAATTCCCGATGTGGCTCAAGCCGGTCAAGTCCTTCTCCTCCGACCTGGCGTTCAGGGCCGACGACGAGGCGGGGCTGCGCGCGGCGGCCGCCGAGATCCGCGAAGGCATCGGCCGCATCGGGCGGGCCTTCGACTTCCTGCTCTCCAAGCTGGAGCTGCCGCCGGCGATCGAGGAGGCCGGGGGCATGGCGTGCCTGGCCGAGGAGGCCGTGCGCGGCGAGCAGCTCACCACCGAGGGCTACGTCCACGGTGGCCGCGCGCACGTGCACGGCGTCGTGGATTCGTTGTGCTACCCGGATTCCTCCAGCTTCCTGCGCTACCAGTACCCCTCGCAGGCCCCGGAGGAGTTGCAGGAGCGGATCATCGAGATCAGCCGCGAGGTCATCGAGCACATGGGGCTGAACGACTCGACGTTCAACATCGAGTTCTTCTGGGACACCGACACCGACGCGGTCAACATCCTCGAGATCAACCCGCGGCTCTCCCAATCGCACGCACCGCTGTTCGAGCTGGTCGACGGCATGCCCAACCACCAGGCGATGGTGCAGCTAGCGGTCGGCGAGGAGCCGACCATGCCCAGCCGCGAAGGTCCGCACCGCATCGCCGCCAAGTGGTTCCACCGCGTCTTCGACGACGCCGTGGTCGACTCCACCCCGTCGGAGGACGACCTCGCGCGGCTGGCCGAGGAGCTCCCGGGAGCCACTGTGGACATCATCGCCGAGCAGGGATCGCGGCTCTCGGAACTCCCGGCGCAGGACAGCTACAGCTACGAGCTCTTCGCCGTCTACCTGGGAGCGGACGACGAGGACGAGCTGCGCGCCAAGTTCGACCGCTGCGTGCAGCTCCTCCCCTTCGACCTCAGCTGAGGCGCGACCCTAGGGCTCCAGGAGGATCTTGATCGCCCCGTCCACCTTGCGCTGGAAGATGTCGTAGGCGGTCGGGGCCTCGTCCAGCGGGAGGTGGTGGGTGGCCAGGTCGCGCACACCGAGCGGATCGGACTCGTGGCCCACCAGCGGCAGCAGGTCCGGGATCCACCGCTTCACGTGGGCCTGCCCCATCGCGATCCGAACGCCCTTGTCGAACAGGGTGAGCATCGGCATCGGGTCGGCCATGCCGCCGTAGACCCCGCTGAGCGAGATCGTGCCCGCCCGGCGGACGCTGTCGATGCACTCGTACAGCGCGGAGAGCCGGTCGACCCCGGCCTTGGACATCAGCGGCTCGGCGACGGCGTCGGGCAGCACCCCGGCGACCTTCTGCCCCAGTTCGGCGACGGGCGAACCGTGCGCCTCCATGCCGACGGCGTCGATCACCGAGTCCGCTCCCCGACCGTCGGTCAGCTCGCGCACGGCATCGGCGACGTCGTCCCGCTGAGCGGCGTCGATGGTGCGAACTCCGTGCCGCTCGGCCATGTTCAGCCGTTCCGGCACCCGGTCGACGCCGATGGCGCGGAAACCGTGGTGCAGGGCGATCCGGGCCGCCATCTGCCCGATGGGGCCGAGCCCGAACACCGCCACCGTGCCGCCCTTGGGCACGTCGGCGTACTCGACGGCCTGCCACGCGGTGGGCAGCACGTCGGAGAGGTAGACGAACTGCTCGTCCGGTGGCCCTTCCGGCACCTTGATCGGCCCGAACTGGGCTTGGGGCACCCGCAGGTACTCGGCCTGGGCACCGGGAACGCTGCCGTAGAGCTTGGTGTAGCCGAACAGCGCGGCTCCGCTGCCGTGCTCGCGCACCTGCGTGGTCTCGCACTGGGCGAACAGGCGTCGTTCGCACATCCAGCAGTGGCCGCAGGCGATGTTGAACGGCACCACCACCCGATCCCCCGGCGCGATGTCGCTCACCGCCGACCCGGTCTCCTCCACCACGCCCATGGGCTCGTGGCCGAGGACGTCGCCGGGGTCGAGGAACGGCGCCAGCACCTCGTAGAGGTGCAGATCGGAGCCGCAGACCCCGCTGCTGGTCACGCGGATGATCGCGTCCGTGTCGGCCTCCAGCTTCGGGTCCGCCACGTTCTCGACGCGCACGTCCCGCGGTCCTTGCCATGTCAGCGCCTTCACCGGCCACCTCCTCAGTAGCTCACCACCACGTTCTTTCCGGTGGCGGCACCGGGCAAACCCGCACCTCGGCAGCGCGTTTGTGCCGCGGCCTGCGGGGAACCCGTGGTGGGGAGACCGTCCGGACCGATGGCAGGAGTCCTCATGGCAGCGTCCGCGAGTTCCCGGCGAGTCGCGATCGTCGGCGCCACCGGCAACATCGGCACGAGCGTGGTGGACGCGCTGCGCGGCGACACCCAGGTGGAAGCGATCACCGCGCTGTCCCGCCGGGAACCACCCGAACAGGGCAGGGGCGTCCGGTGGGAGCGCACCGACGTCCAGGAGGACGACCTGGTCGGACGATTCGCCTCGGTGGACACCGTGGTCCACCTGGCCTGGCTGTTCCAGCCCACCCACGACCCGGTGACGACCTGGCGCAACAACGTGCTCGGCAGCATCCGGGTGTTCGAGGCCGCTGCCGCCGCCGGGGTGCGCCACCTCGTCTACGCCTCGTCCGTGGCCGCCTACTCGCCCGGGCCCGGCGGGCGCTCGATCAGCGAGACCTGGCCGACGCACGGGTGGCCGGCCGCGGCCTACAGCCGGGAGAAGGCCTACCTGGAGCGGTTCCTCGACGCCTTCGAACGGCAGCACCCGGACATCCGAGTGGTCCGGATGCGCACCGCGTTCTGCTTCAAGCCCGAGTCCGCCGAGCAGCAACGACGTCTGTTCATCGGACCGTTCCTGCCCAACAGCCTCGCCCGGCCGGAACTCCTCCCGGTGCTGCCGCTGCCGACCGGTCTGCGCTTCCAGGCGGTGCACAGCGACGACGTCGGCGAGGCCTACCGGCTCGCGATCCTCTCCGACAGCCGGGGTGCGTTCAACGTCGCGGCGGATCCGGTGGTGGACTTCAGCGCGCTGGCGGATCTGCTGCAGGCCCGTCCCGCAGCGGTTCCGGCGCCGCTGGTGCGCGCGGTGCTGGCGGCGGCCTGGAACCTGCACCTGGTGCCCGCGTCACCGGACCTGTTCGACGCGTTCCTGCGGCTGCCGATGATGGACACCGGGCGCGCCCGCGAGGAGCTCGGCTGGAGCCCGCGGCGCAGCTCCACCCAGGCGGTCGCCGACTTCCTGCGCGGTTTGCGTTCGGCCACCGGCGATTCCAGCCCTCCGCTCCGCTCCCCCCTCCCGGGCGGCAGGCTCGAGGAACTCCGCACGGGCGTCGGCCAACGCCCTTGAGCGCTGGCCGGTCCTCCGCCGTGCGGGGAGTCGAACCGGGGAACCCGCCTGCGTTACTAGCCAGCCGGACTTTTCCGTTGCAGGAGAGCACGTCTCAGGCCCAGTAGTGCCGCGGCTGGGGAGGAGGACGGGGCCGTTCTCGGGGGTCCCCTTTTCCGCCGGGCGGGCCTAGCCGGTGCCGCGCCAGTGCAGGGCTTCGAGAGCCGCCGCCACTGCGAGGGCGTTCTCGGCGAGCGGGCGCGGCAGCAGCTCGTCGGCCCTGGCCAGCCGGCGCAGGACCGTGTTGCGGTGGGTGTAGAGGCGCTCCGCGGTGCGGGTCGTGCTGCCCAGCTCGCGCACGTAGGTCAGCACGGCGGTGCGCGTCTCGGCGTCGGCGTACCGCAGATCGCCCAGGGTGTCGGCCAGGAACTCGTCGGTCTGGGTGGGCTCGCTGGTCAGCAACGACACCAGCTGCACGTCCTGGTAGCGGGCAACCTGCTGCGGTGAGGTGAGCCGGGCGACCATGCGCTGCGTGGTGGCGGCGTCGAGATGGCTGCGGCGGAAGCCCTCGACGCCCGTGCCGGGACGGCCCACCGCGACCCTCACGTCGGGATGGTCGGCCAGGCGCGCGATCAGGTCGGCCACGGGTGGTGCGGTGGCCACGGGCAGCCAGACCCACATGGCCGCGGCGCTGGCGATCACGGTGAGCCGGTGGTCGGCACCGGACGCGCGGGTCACCGCCTCCGCGGCGGCTTCGACCTGCTCGGAACCCGCCGCGCCGCTCCAGAGGATCGCGGCGGTGTGCGGTCCGGAGAGCCGGTAGCCGAGCCTGCTCTCGGCCCGCGCCTGCCCGATCGGCGCGCCCTCCAGCAGCAGCGTCACCGCCGCGCGGCGCTCCGCGTGCGCGCCCCGGGTGAGCTCGTCGCGCTCGTGCTGCATGCGCTCGCTGACGGCGGCGACGGTGTCGTCGATGAAGGTGCCGATCGACACGGCGGAGACGTCGAGCAGCTCGCGCAGCTCGCCGGGGTCGTCGGTGAGGCCGAAGACGATCTCGATCCAGCGCCGCCACGCGACGTTCTGCGCCGTCCGGTAGGAGTCCAGCGCGGTCTCGTCCAAACCCCGTCGCACCAGGTCGCGGGACGCTTCGAGGAGTTCGGAGCTGGTGTTGGCCGGAACCCTGCGCCCGGGGTTCTGCACGTTGGCGGCCGCCCAGTGCAGCAGGTTCGCGAGGTTGGCACGACGGGTCGCGGCGGCCAGCGCCGGGTCCTCGGCGACCAGCCGGACCCGCGCACCCCCGAGGGCGGCGGCGTGCAGCTCCTCGACCCACTCGGCGTGCGGGTTCAACGCGATCTCGGCACCCCGCCGGAACAGCTCCCGCACCCGCGGGGACACCCTCGGCCACTCGGACGCAGCATCCCGCACCATTTCCGCATGATCCTGGTGCATGTCGCTGTGGCGCAAGTCAGCGGGCCCCGGGCATGCTCCCGGGGAAAGAGCAGTCGGTCCGCGCGGGGAGCAGCACGATGACCACCACCGGCACACCGGTCGAGCACCTGGACGTCCTGATCGTGGGGGCCGGGATCTCCGGCATCGGCGCAGGTCGTTACCTCAAGACCTCGCACCCGGCGAAGTCCTTCGCGATCCTGGAGGCGCGCGGCGCCTCCGGCGGGACGTGGGACCTGTTCCGCTACCCCGGCATCCGCTCGGACTCCGACCTGCACACCTTCGGCTACGAGTTCAAGCCGTGGCGGGACGAGGAGTCGATCGCCTCGGCACCGCGCATCCTCGACTACCTGCGCGAGACCATCACCGAGAACGACCTCGAACCGCACATGCGCTTCCACCACAAGGTGGTCGGTGCCGAGTGGTCCTCGGCCCAGGCGCGCTGGCTCGTCGACGTGGAGAACCCCGAGACCGGCGCTTGCCACCAGCTCAGCGCGCGCTGGGTGTTCAGCGCGGGCGGCTACTACCGCTACGACGAGGGCTTCACCCCGCACTTCGAGGGCCGGGAGCGGTTCTTCGGCCCGATCATCCACCCGCAGCACTGGCCGGAGGACCTGGACCACTCCGGCAAGAAGGTGCTGGTGATCGGCAGCGGCGCGACGGCGGTCACGCTCGTCCCGGCGATGGCGGACACGGCCTCGCACGTGACGATGCTGCAGCGCACGCCGACCTACATCATGCCGGTGCCCAAGAAGGACGCCGTCGCCAACATCGCGGGGCGCCTCTTCGGCCCCGAGCGCGGCTACGCGATCGCGCGCCGCAAGAACATCCTGCAGCAGCGCCTGATCTGGAGCTTCTGCCAGCGCTTCCCGAAGACCGCGCGCAAGCTGATCCGCTACGTCAACAGCAAGGCGCTGCCCGAGGGCTATCCGGTCGACACCCACTTCAACCCGCCCTACGACCCGTGGGACCAGCGGTTGTGCGCGGTGCCCGACGGCGACCTGTTCAAGGCGATCCGGCGGGGCCAGGCCTCGGTGGTCACCGACCGGATCGAGACGTTCACCGAACGCGGCGTGAAGCTGGAATCCGGTGCCGAGCTGGAGGCGGACGTCATCATCACCGCCACCGGCCTGAACGTGCAGCCCTTCGGCGGCGTGCCGCTGGTCGTCGACGGCGAACCCGTTCGCCTGCCGGACACGATCGCCTACAAGGGCATGATGCTCTCGGGCGTGCCGAACCTGGCGTTCGCGATCGGCTACACGAACTCGTCGTGGACGCTGAAGATCGGGTTGCTGTGCGAGCACTTCTGCCGCCTGCTGACCCACATGGACGCCTACGGGCTCGACATCTGCCGCCCGGTTCCCAGCGATCCGGCGATGCCCAAGCGCCCGTTCCTGGACTTCGGCGCCGGCTACATCCAGCGCTCGGTCGATCAGCTGCCCAAGCAGGGCGACCGGATGCCGTGGCTGACCTCGCTGAGCTACCACTCCGACGTCAAGCTGCTGCGCTCGAACAGCGTCACCGACCCCGAGCTGCGGTTCTCCCGCGCCGAGGCCCGCGCGGAGGTGACCCGATGAGCGAGGACCTCTTCGTCGACCTGCCCGCGGGCCCGCGGATCTGCTACCGCGTCGACGGCCCGGCGGACGGGACTCCGCTGGTGCTCATCGCGGGGCTGGGCCTGGACCTGACCTCGTGGCCGCAGCGGCTCGTCGACGGCTTCACCGAGCGCGGTTTCCGCGTGGTGCGCCTGGACAACCGCGACGCCGGCCGCTCGTCGCGGATCGGCACCCCGCCGCCCGGCAGGCTGCGCCAGCTGTTCGCCCGGCCCCGGCCCGACGCCTACGACCTCGGCGACATGGCCGCCGACATCGTCGGTCTGCTCGACCGCTTGGGGCTCAAGCGCGTGCAGCTGCTGGGGATGTCGATGGGCGGCATGATCGCCCAGACCGTCGCCGCCCGGCACCCCGACCGGGTCGAGTCGCTGACCTCGATCTTCTCCACCACCGGTGCCCGCTCGGTCGGCCAGCCCGCGCGGTCGACGCTGGTGCGCATGGCCAAGGGCCCGGCGCACACCGTCGAGGAGTCGGTGGAGCGGCACCTGTGGATGCTGCGGCACATCGGCTCGGCATCGTTCCCGCCGGACGACGACCTCGAACGCGCGTGGGCCGCAGGGTTGTGGGAACGCGGTGGCGGTGCCCGTGCCAAGGAGGGCCGGCCGCGCCAGATCAGCGCGATCCACGCCAGCGGCGACCGCACGGCCGAGCTGCGCCGGATCACCGCGCCGACGCTGGTGATCCACGGCGACACCGACCGCATGGTGCACGTCAGCGGCGGTCGCGCCACGGCCGCGGCCATCCCCGGCGCCCGCTACGTGGAGATCGACGGCATGGGCCACCACATCGCCCCCAGCCTGATCGACCGGCTGGTGGCGATGACCACCGAGCACATCACCACCGCAGCAGAGGAGTCGGCCCGATGAGCGAGGTTCGCGGCAAGGTCGCCGTGGTCACCGGTGCGGGTTCGGGCATCGGCCGCGAGATCGCGTTCGAGCTGGCCCGCCGGGGTGCGCGGCTGGCGGTGTCGGACGTCGACGAGACCGGCCTGGCCGCCACGGCGGACCGGCTCGAAGCGCTGGGCGCGCAGGTGCGCTCGGCTCGGCTGGACGTCAGCGATCGGCAGGCCGTCGAATCCTACGCGGCGTCGGTGGCCGCGGACTTCGGCGTGGTGCACCAGGTCTACAACAACGCGGGGATCGCCGCCGGAGGCGCGGTGGCCGACAACGACTGGGAGACCTACGAGCGCGTGCTCGGGGTCAACCTGTTCGGCGTGATCCACGGCAGCAAGGCCTTCCTGCCGCACCTCATCGCCTCCGGCGACGGTCACGTGGTCAACGTGTCCAGCCTCAACGGCATCATGGGCCAGCCCCGCAGCACCGCCTACTGCGCCAGCAAGTTCGGGGTGCGCGGGTTCACCGAGAGCCTGCGCGCCGAGATGCTCATGGCCGGGCGCCCGGTGCAGGTCACCGTGGTGCATCCCGGAGGGGTGCGCACCAACATCGCCTCGGCCGGTCTGGAGGACGCGCGCAAGCGCGGCGAGGTGACCCCCGAGGACGAGGCGCGCGTGCGCACCTACAACGAGAAGCTGCTGAAGATGCCGCCGCGGCAAGCGGCCCGCATCATCGTCGACGGCGTCGAGGCGGGCAAGCAGCGGGTCCTGGTCGGCAACGACGCGAAACTGGTCGACCTGCTGGTCAGACTGCTGCCGCGACGCTACCCGGCGCTGGCGGCGCAGTTCGAGCGCCGGCGGTTCTCCCGGGGCTGAGCGCGCGACGGATCTCGGCGTGGTCGTGCTCGGCCCAGCCGAGCCGTTCGAGGGTCCTGCCGCTGCGGCGGAAGGGCTTCCCGGACAGCGTGGACATCACGTTGATGATGGAGCCGACCATCGGCGTGGCGATTCCGGCCTTGGCGGCGAGCGCTTCCAGCGGCACCAGCGTCGAGGCGATGTCCTCGTGCAGGAACCGGTGGTCCAGCGATCCCGGCGCGAGGATGGTCTTGTAGGGCGCTGCGCTGCGCATCGCGTCCAGCAGGCTCGTGGTGGTGCAGCCGTAGTAGAGGTCGAGCACGTCCGGCATGGGCGTCAGGGCCGCGCCGTAAGCGGCGGCGACCTCGCGGAACTCCTGCTCGACCTCGCGCAGCAACGCGACGGTCCGGTCGGAGACGCCCTCGAGGTAGAACAGCAGTTCCTCGCCGCGGTCGATGGTGCCGAGGTTGGCCAGCGCGATCGGGGCGTGGGCGACCGCACCGACATCGGTGAGTCCTCTGTGGACCAGGTTGGTGGCGATCTCCAGCTGCGGGAACCACTCCCGGATCACCGGCGCCCTGCGTTCGACCGCACCGGGCGTGGCACCGGAGACGAGGTTCCACCGCTTGGTGCCGAGGACCCGCACGCCGTCGTCGCCGTCGGGACGTGCGGCGAACAGCGCGTCGGTCTCCACCACGTCCACCTCCGGAGCCCCGCCGCTGCTCAGCGCTGCGGCGAACTCCGCGCTGCCGCAGAGCTTCCCGGAGAACAGCACGATCACGTGGTCGGTGGTGAGGTGCGCGGCCAGCGACGCGGCGATCTCCGGGTAAGCGGTGGTGATCGCGGCGACCACCAGCACCCGGCAGCGCCGCGCCAGCTCCGCCGGGTCGGCGGTGACCTGCGCGACCGGGAACCGGCCCTCCAGCTCACCGGTCGCCCGGACCTCGCCTCCGTCCCGGATCCCCGCCACCCGCTGCGGGTTTCGGGTGCACAGCCGCACCCGGTGGCCCGCCGAGGACAGGTGGGCGACCACGGCCAGCCCTTCGCCACCGGCCCCGATCACACCGATCTCGTCCACCGCAGCACTGCTCCTCGCGATCGATTCCACGTCCAAGTGGTCGGAGAGAACACCGCCGCAGTTCCCGTGACCTGGCGCACAGCACCCGATATGAGGGTGCTCGGGAGGAACGTCGCCCGCGCCCGGACTCCGGGCGCAACGGCGGGTGAGGAGGGGGTGCGGGCGCGTGGCCCGCACCCCCTCCTCGGGTCCGGTCAGGTGTACCAGGTGGGTTCGGGCACCTCCCCGAGCAGCGCGTACCGGCCGACCTCGACTCGCTTGTAGGCCACCGGGTCGTGCAGGCTGTGGGTGCGCAGGTTGCGCCAGTAGAGGTCCATGCCCACCGAGTTCGACGACGCGCGAGCACCGGTCAGCTCGAACACGCGGGTGGCGATCTCCAGGCCCACGTCGATGACCCGCTGCTTGGCCGCTGCGATGCGCACGGCGACATCACCGCGCTGCTGCTCGGTGAGTGCCTCCCGCTCGGCGTGCAGCACGGCCGAGATCTCCTCGCCCGCCTTGTCCACCAGCGCCTCCGTCGCCCACAGCTTGGCCTGCAGGTCGCCGTAGTCGTCCAGGACGTAGAACTCCTCGCCGGCGGACTCCTTGTTGTCACCGCCGTAGGGCCAGGCACGGGTGTTGCCGGCGGTGTAGGACAGCCCCGCCTCCAGCGCGGCTTGGGCGATGCCGAGGTAGAAGTTGGCGAACACCAGCTGGATGGTGGGCACGTTGAGGGTGTTGTAGGTCAGCGCCTGGAACCGCTTGTCCACGAACCCCGCCGCCGACGCCCACGGCACCCGCACCCCGTCGATGCGCACGCTACCGGACTCGGTGAGCCGCTGACCGAGGTTGTCCCAGTCGTCGCCGTAGACGATGGCGTCCTGCTGGGAGGGCACGATCGCGAAGACGTGCGTGGCGGTTCCCTCCAGCACGCCTTCCAGCACGGTCAGGTCGGAGACCTTGCTGCCGGTGGAGAACGATTTGCGCCCCCGGTACACCAGGTTGTCGCCCTCATCGGTGATGACCAGGTCGTCGTCGCGCGGGTTGACAGCGCCGCCGAAGAAGAACTCGTTGCTGGTGTAGAGCTGCTCGACCTCGGCGATCTGCTCGGGGGTGGCCACAAGCCGCGCGGCCCACGCCCACAGGTAGTGGTAGCCGAGCAGCTGGCCGATCGAGCCGTCCCCCTTGGCGACCTCGCGGACCACGCGGTAGGCGGTCTGCCAGGTCTCGCCCGCGCCGCCGTGCTCGCGCGGCCCGAGCAACGTGACCAGGCCGGATTCCTTGAGCAGACGCACCTCCTCGTGCGGTGTCTCGTTGGCCCGGTCGCGGCTCAGCGCGGTCTCGGCGAGCACCCCGGCGACCTCGCGGGCGCGGTCCAGCCAGCCCTGCGCGGTGCCGGGCCTGGTGGTGAAGCGGCGTTGTTCGGTGGTGGTCATGACTCTCCTTCTCTCGGTGTTGCCGGGATTTCAGCGAGCGTGTCCAACACCGATCGGGTCACCGGTGCGGTCCAGGTCCGCTTCGAGCTCGCGGACGATCGGCAGGATCTCCTTGCCGAAGTGCTCGACGTCTTCGAGGTAGTGCAGGAATCCGAGCAGCAGGAGGTTCGCGCCGCGCTTCTTGTACTCGACGATGCGGTGCGCGATCTGCTCGGGAGTGCCGATCAGCCCGGTGCGGAACCCGTCGTTGTACTGCACGAGATCGGCGAAATCGGAGTCGGCCCACATGCCCTTGCCGTCCGATGTGGAGTTCCCGGCCTGCTGCACGGACTTTCGGAACCCTTCGACGGCACCGGCGTCGGCCTTGTCGACGATCTCGCGCAGCACGTCGCGGGCCTCGGCTTCGCTGTCGAGGGCGATGACGAAGCCGTTGAGCCCGAAGCGCACGGCGTGGTCGTTGTCGGCCGCGAACCCCTGGACGTCGGCGACCTGCTCGGAGAAGCCGTCGAAGTCCTTGCCGTTGCTGAAGTACCAGTCCGACACGCGTCCGGCGAGTTTGCGCGCGGCGGTGGAGTTGCCGCCCTGGAAGATCTCCGGGTGCGCTCGGCCGGGCACGTCGAAGGGCTGCGGGCGGAGGCTGAAGTCGTGGATGCGATAGAAGTCGCCGGAGAACTCGAAGTTCGGCTGCGTCCACAGCCCGCGCAGCACGCGGATGAACTCCTCGGTCCGGCGGTAGCGCTCGTCGTGTTCCAGCCAGGGTTCGCCGAGTCCCGTGAACTCGTCCTTGAACCAGCCGCTGACGATGTTCACCGCGAACCGGCCCTCGGAGATGATGTCGGCGGTGATGCCGAACTTCGCGAGGATCGCCGGGTGCCACAGGCCGGGGTGGGCGGCGACGATGAGCTTGAGCCGTTCGGTGGCGGTGAGCAGGCCGAGGCTGAACGCGGCCGGGTCGTGCTGCTGCGCAGCTCCGTAGCTCGAGGCGTAGCGCACCTGGCTCAGGGCGTACTCGAACCCCCTGCTCTCGGCGAGCACGGCGAGCTTCTTGTTGTAGTCGTAGGTGAATTCGGTGCGCTGCTCGATGGTGCTGGTGACCAGGCCGCCGCTGACGTTGGGCACCCAGTAGGCGAACTTCAGCGGTGCGTTCTCGGACATGCGGAGACTCCAATGCGGACGTGGATCGGGCATGCGGCATCGACGCGCGTGGATCACGCGCGTGCGGTGGGATGTCCCGCTCTGCGGCGGGTTTTCAGGAAGGGTGCGTCAGCTGGGCGATGGTGCGCCGACGCGGGCGAGGTCGCCCTCGGTCAAGTTCCGCGCGTCGCAGGCGCTGAGTCCGCGGTCGACGGCGAAGGCGCGCAGCTCCTCACCCGTGGCCATGCGGGTCTCGTCGACCGGGCTGACCAGGTGGGCGAACACCGCGGCCGGCGCGTGCCCGGCCAGGGTGACCAGGCGCAGCGCGGCCTGCGCGAGCCCGGGCTGCGCGAAGTCGGGGTCGACCGCCACGGGGACCAGGTGTCCGGGGCGGGTGAGATCGGCCGCCACCGCCGCCGGATCGGCGAGCACGCGCGCGGCCCGGGCGCGGTCGGCGGCGGAGAT
The DNA here is from genome assembly GCF_004349225.1 of Saccharopolyspora karakumensis. Lineage (NCBI taxonomy): Bacteria > Bacillati > Actinomycetota > Actinomycetes > Pseudonocardiales > Pseudonocardiaceae > Saccharopolyspora > Saccharopolyspora karakumensis. Next base: position 33,214 of record NZ_SMLA01000016.1, on the reverse strand, counting down.
CCCGGTGCTCACCCCGACGGCCGCGTCCACCGTCACGCACACCGCGGCGGCGGAATCACGCCGCGCCCGGGGCGACATCGGCGGCAGAGCCAGTTCATCGCACCGGCTTTCGGGAAGCGCGACGCACAGGAAGCCCGACGAGTGCCGGACGGCGAACGCGGTGTTGGCGACGTCGGCGCGTCCGGCGGCGAACACGACTCCCCCTTCCTCACCCGCGTCGTGCACGACGACGGCTTCTCCTGCGGCGAGCGCCGTCAGGGCCACGTCCTGTTCTTCGATCAGCATGAGGGTCCTCGTTTCAGATCTGGCCGTGGCGCGGCGGGAGGGTGCCGTTGAGGGTGTGCCGACCGATGTGCTGGATCTTCCAGCGCACCGGGTCGTGCAGGGTGTGTGTGCGGGCGTTGCGCCAATGCCGGTGCAGGTTGGCGGAATCGAGGCTGGACCGCGCTCCGGAGACCTCGAACAGGGCGTTGGTCAGCTCGATCGCGGTGGCGTCGGCGAACGCCTTGGCGGCGGCCACGGCGATGGATGCGGACCCGGCGGTCTCCTCGGTCAGGTCCGCCCGCGCGTCGTCGATGGCCGCACCGGCGGAGTCCAGCAGCGCTTCGGCTGCGCGCAGCCGGATGCCGAGTTCGCCGAAGCGCTGGATGGTCAGCGGGTCCTCGGCCGCGGTGTCCACACCCGACTCACCCCACGGGCGGCTGCGGGTGCGCACGAACTCCGCGGCGTCGGCCAGGGCTCCCCCGGCGATGCCGACGTCGATCGCCGCGTGCAGCGCCTGGGCGAGCGCGCCGTGCAGCTGCGGGCGCTGGAAGGTCATGTGGTGCGGCACGATCCGCTCGGCCGGAACCCGGACGTCGCGGAGTTCGACGGTGCCGCTGGCGGTGGTGCGCTGACCCATCCCGACCCAGTCGTCGATCACGGTGACGCCGTCGGCGTCGCGCGGCACGTAGGCGACCTGGAGGCGGTCGGCGTCGTCCTTGGCCAGCACCGGGATCCAGTGCGCCAGCAGTGCCCCGGTGGAGTAGCCCTTGGTGCCGTTGAGCGCGAAACCGCCGTCCCCGGTGGGCCTCAGCCGGGTCTGGACGTCCTGCGCGGTGCGGCTGCCGGTCTCGGACTGCGCGTTGCCGAAGCGCTTGCCCGCCAGCACATCCGCGAAGAAGAACCTCTTCTGCTGCGGTGTCGCGCTCTCGCGCAGGACGTTGACGTAGGCGAAGTGGCTCTGCGGGATCTGCGCGATGCTGGGGTCCGCGGCGCCGAGCAGCCGGAACACCTCCAGCAGCGTGCGGGTTCCGACGTCGGCGCCGCCGTGGTCGGCGGGCACGGTGGCGGCGAGCAGGCCGCTGGCCGACAGCTCGTCGAGCTCGGTGCGCGGGAGGCGGCGCTCCCGGTCCCGGTCGGCGGCCTCGACCGCGAACGAGCCGGCCAAACGGCGTGCCTGCACGAGCGCGTCGGCGTCGTCGCGCAGCACGGCGGCCACCGGGGTGGGTGCGGTGGAGGGAAATGCCATGGGAGAGCTCCTCGAAGGCGGCGAAAAACGGCGCGCGGCAGCCTTGATCAAGCGCGGCTGCGCCGAATGAGAAGGAGGAGAGAAGCGCTGCGGATCAGCGGATGCGACAGGCCTGCGCGGCCACGCGAACGAGGTCGACGTGGCGGCGCTTGGTCAGCAGATCCGCGGGGAGCACGCACTCATGCCACCAGGACCCCATCGGGGTGTCAACAGCCGGATCGGCCGTCTCATCCAGCGGACGCACGAGGTCCGCAAGACCCGCGAGGTCGCGTTCTCCACCACCGAGACCTCGACGCGCGGATGCGGGAGCGCGGGGTGAATGTTCCGTCGCCGGCGGGGATCTCGACCAGCTGCGGTGCTGTCGACCGGGACTACCGGGCCCGGGTGCCGCCGGACCTGTGCGCCGACACCCGGTCCCGGTGGTCCGCGACTCCCTGTCCGGCCGGATTTGCGCCGCGCACGGCCAGACGACCTCGACCGATGAGTCAGACCTGCCCGACTCCCCCATCGGCGGCGAGCACCGAGCCGTTGACGTAGCTCGCGGCGTCCGAGGCCAGGAAGACCGCGGCCACCGCGATCTCCTCGGGCTTGCCGTGGCGGCCCAGCGGGATCGTTCGCTGGGCCTGCTCCCGGGTTTCGGCGTCGACGAGGTCGAGCAGGCCCGGTGTGGGGACCATGCCGGGCGAGACCACGTTGACCCGGAACTCGCGCGCACCGGAGCTGTGCGCCCAGCCGCGCGCCAGGTGGTGCACCGCGGCCTTGGTCGCCGCGTAGATCTCCAGGCCGGGCTGCGGGTGCGTCGCGGCGGTCGATCCGGTGAGGATGATCGATGCGCCCGGCCGCAGCAGCGGCAGCGCCTTCTGGACGGTGAAGACCGTCCCCTTGACGTTGACGCCGAACTGGGCGTCGAACTGCTCCTCGGTGACCTCGCCGAAGGGCGCGTCGATGCCGATGCCGGCGTTGGCGACCACCACGTCGACGTGCCCCGCCCGATCTCGGACCGTCTCGTAGAGGGCGTCGAGGTCGGCGAGCTTCGAGGAGTCGCAGACCACGGCGGTGACGTCCTCGCCGAGCTCGGCGATCGCCTCGTCGAGCGCCTCCTTCCGGCGTCCGGTGATGAACACCGTCGCGCCCTCGTCGCGGAACGCTCGCGCGATCGCGAGTCCGATTCCGCTGCTACCACCGGTGACCACGGCGACCTCGTCCTGCAGGACGGCCATGCCGCCCACCTCCCCTGAATTATGGACCGTTCCGTCCACAACTCTGCCCGTTCTGGACCGTACGGTCAAGAAGTCGTATTCTCGTGCCGTGCCACGACCCCGGGAGTTCGACGAAGCCGGTGTCGTCGCGGCGGTCCGCCAGGAGTTCTGGGACAAGGGCTACGCGGCGACGTCGCTGGACGACCTCATGCGCGCCAGCGGACTCGGCAAGGGCAGCCTCTACGGCGCGTTCGGCGACAAGCGGAGCCTGTTCCTGCGCGTGCTGCGCGACTACGACGAGGCCAACGATCGCATGCTCCGCGAGCGCCTGGCCGCGGCGGAGCGGGGTGCGGACTTCGTCCGCGACTTCGTGCGCGGTCCGGGGTGCGACGCGACGGGCGCCCGACGCGGCTGCCTGCTGGCCAACACCACCGCCGAGCTGGCCATGAGCATGCCCGACGTCGCCGCCGAGGCCCGCCGCAGCTACGAGGCGACCACGCGGGTGCTGACCGAGGCGCTCGACCGCGCCCAGCGCGAGGGCGACGTCGACCCCGACGCCGACGCCGAGGAACTCGCCCGGGCCGTCCTGGCCGCCCAGCTCGGCATCGTCGCGCTCGGGCGCACCGGCATGGACCTCGACGAGCTCGCCACGGCCGCCGACTGCGCCCTGCGCAGGCTGCTGCCCGCTACTGGCTGAGCAGGCCCATCGTCGCGGTGGCCAGGGCAACGACGAGGATCGTCGAGCAGGTGCCCAGCGCGAACGCGCGCGGTCCCGTGCGCAACAGCGCCTCGACGCGGACCGCCGTGCCCAGCGCGAACAGCGCGGCGGTGAGCAGCAGCGTGGTGACCGGCCGGGACACGTCGACGACGAACTCCGGCAGCACCCCACTGCTGCGCAGCGCCACGGTCACCAGGAATCCGGCCACGAACAGCGGCATGATCGGCGGTCGCGTCGCCGTCGCGCGCCGCCGGCCGAGCAGGCTCACGCCGGCCACCAGGGGGGCCAGCAACACCACGCGGCTGAGCTTGACCACCACCGCCAGCGTCACCGCCGAGGCGCCCAGCGGCGAGGCGGCGGCCACGACCTGAGCGACCTCCTGCACGCCCGCCCCGGCGATCCGCCCGCCGAGGTCGGCGCCGACACCCGTGGCCGCGAAGGTCACCGGCAGCGCGATCATCGCGACGGTGCCGAAGATGGTCACCATCGCCACGCTGGTCGCCACGTCCTCGTCCTCGCGGTCCACCACGCCCTCCACCGCCGCCACGGCGGACGCCCCGCAGATCGAGAACCCGGTCGCCACCAGCAGCGACAGCCCGCGCGAGACGCCCAGCACCCGGCCGAGCCACAGCGTGCCGGCGAAGGTCACCGCCACGGTGATGAGCACGGCCAGCACCGTGCCCGCACCCAGCCCGAGGACCTGGCCGATGCTCAGCTGCAACCCGAGCAGCACCACGCCCGCGCGCAGCGGTGTGCGCGCCACCCACGCGAGTCCCGGCCGCACCCGCTCGGGCAGGCGCGGCAGGTTCCCGACCACCACGCCCAGCGCGACCGCCACGGTCAGCGCGCTGAGCACCGGAACCTGCGAGGACACCAGCATCGACACGGCCACGGCCGCGCCGGTGAGCACGAGTCCCGGAACGAGGTGGGCGTCAGCGCTGGTCAGCATCTTCACACCGGTCAGGTTCGCCGACCGCGCGGCGAGCCGGTAGCCGTCACCGGCGCAGGTCGTCATAGCCTCATGGAATGCCCGGGCCCCAGCGCACCCGCCCAGGACCTACCCTTCGGGAATGACCCCGCCCGATTCGGAATCCCTGCGCCTGCTGGTGCTGGTGGGCGAGCTGGGCAGCATCGGGGCGGCCGCCGCCGAGCTGCGCATCAGCCAGCCCTCGGCTAGCAAGCGCCTCAACCGGCTGGAACGCCAGCTCGGCCTGGCGCTGCTGGAACGAACCCGTCAGGGCTGCACGCCCACCCCCGCCGGGGAGATGGTGTGCGGCTGGGCGCGCGAGGTCCTCGCGCACGTCGACGGGCTGATGAACGGCGTCCGCGCGCTGCGCGCCCAGCAGGAGTCGAAGCTGCGGGTGGCGGCGAGCATGACCGTCGCCGAATACCTCGTGCCGCGCTGGATCAGCCTGCTGCGCGAAGCCCTGCCCGAGGTCCACCTGGAGCTCGACGTCACCAACTCCGCGGCCGTGGCCGAAGCGGTCCGGCACGGCCAGGCCGATCTCGGCTTCATCGAAACCCCCGACCCGCCCGAAGGCGTCTCGGTCCGCTACGTCGCCCGCGACCGCATGGTCGTCATCGCCCCGCCCGGACACCCCTGGTCGACGCTGCGGCGACCGCTGACCCCCAGCGAACTGGCCGCCACCCCGGTGATCGTGCGCGAACACGGCTCGGGCACCCGGGAAACGCTGCACCGGGCGCTGGCCGCGGTCGGCGCTACGCCGGTGGCCCCGCTGCTGGAACTGCGCTCGACCACGGCGGTGCGCAACGCGGTCGTCGCCGGCGCCGGTCCGGCGGTGCTCAGCACCCTCGCGGTGGCCTCCGACCTGGCGGAGCAGCGCCTCGTGGAGGTCCCGGTCGCCGACCTGGACCTGCGCCGACCGCTGCACGCGGTCTGGCGCTCAGGGCTTCAGCTCACCGGTCCGGCTGCCGCGCTCCTGGCCACCGCCATGCGCGCCCCCGACTGACGGCGGCAGCGCGCGCGTCGGTGCGGCGGCCTTGAGCAGCATCTCGTCGAACTCGGCCTCCGGATCCGACGCCAGCACGATCGCGCCCCCGGCGCCGACCTGCCAGCGGCCGTCGACGAGCACCATCGTGCGGATGACGATGTTGAGGTCGGCCACCCCCGAGCAGCCCAGGTAGCCGATCGCGCCCGAGTACACGCCGCGCGCCCGGTCCTCCAGCTCACCGATGATCTCCAGCGTGCGCGGTTTCGGCGCCCCGGTCATCGATCCACCCGGGAAGCAGGCGCGCACGCAGTCGATCGCGTCGTGCTCGGGGCGCAGCGCACCGCGGATCGTGGACACCAGCTGGTGCACGGTCTCGTAGGTCTCCACCGCCATCAGCTCGGGCACGTGCACGGTGTCCACCGCGCACACCCGGCCGAGGTCGTTGCGCATCAGATCGACGATCATCAGGTTCTCGGCCCGCGTCTTCGGATCGGCCGCCAGCTCCCGCCGGATGCGCGCGTCCTCCTCGGGGTCCTCGCCGCGCGCCGCGGTGCCCTTGATCGGCTTGGCCTCCACGACCCCGTCCGCGGTGATCTTGAGGAACCGCTCCGGCGAGGAGCACGCCACCTCGACGCCGCCCGCGCGCAGGAAAGCGGAGTACGGCGCGGGGTTCCGGCGGCGCAGGCGCCGGTAGGTCCGCAACGCCGGTTCCGCGGCCGGCAGGTCCGCCGAGTTGGTCAGGCAGATCTCGTAGCTCTCCCCCGCCAGCAGGTGCTGCCGGCACCGGAGGACGTCGCGCACGTACTCGGCGCGGTCGCGGGCCAACGCGGACTCGACGCCATCGGCCTCACCGTCACCGGGTTCGTCGAGCCGGACCGAGTCCGACAGCAGCGCGGCGGTCTCGGCGAGCCAGTCGACCGCACCGGACCGGTCCTCGCCCTCGCTCAGCGCCACCAGGTAGGTGCGCTGCTGCTGGTGGTCGACCGCGACGAAGCGATCGGCGAAGGTCCACACCGCGTCCGGGGTCGGTGAGCGGTGCCGGTTGGGCGAGCCGCAGTCGGCCTTGAGCTCGTAGCCGAAGTAGCCGACGTAACCACCGGTGAAGTCGAACGGCAGCGGCGGTGCTTCGACCTCGCGGCGCGCCAGCTCCCGCTGCAACCGGTCGAGGACCGGTTCGTCGCCGGAACCGACGCGGTAGACCAGTGTTTCGCTGAGCGGACCGGAATCGTCGCCGAGGAAGGAGAACCGCGACAGCCCCTCCTCGACCCGGGAGCTGTCCAGCCAGAACGCGTTCTCCGACTGCGAGAACAGCCGCGTGAACGCCGATTCGGTGTCGACCGCTCCGTCGAGCTCCACGACGTTGGCGCGGAACGTCCTCCGCGGCTGGACCCTTCGCGGCGCCCGTCGCGCGGTCCGAGGTGCGCTGCGGGTGGCGAGGTCGCGGAAGTTGGCGAGCAGCCGCTCGCCGTGCTCGGACGCGACGGACTCCGGGTGGAACTGCACGCCCCAGCGCGGCAACCACCTGTGCCGCAACGCCATCACCACCCCGTCCTCGGCGCGCGCGGTGACCAGCAGCTCCTCGGGCACCGGCTCGGCCACGCACAGCGAGTGGTAGCGCACGGCGCCGAAGCCGGTGGGGATCCCGGCGAACATCGCGTCGCCGTCGTGCTCGACGCGGGTGATGTGACCGTGCCGCGCGACCGGGGCCGGCACGACGCGCGCTCCCTCGCTCACCGCCAGGCCCTGGTGCCCGAGGCACACGCCGAGGACCGGCACGGTGGCCCTGGCCAGCACGTCAGCGCAGATGCCGAAGTCGCGCGGACGTTCAGGCGTGCCCGGTCCGGGCGAGAGGACGACGTTGTCGTAGTCGTCCAGGTCGACCGACGCGTCGTTGGTGACCACGTGCGGCTCGCAGCCGTTGACCCGGGCCAGCAGGTGGAACAGGTTGTAGGTGTAGGAGTCGTGGTTGTCCACCAGCAGCGTGCGCACGACTCGACCCTCCCGTCCGGGGGTTGCGAAGGTCAGCTGTCCTCGCCCTTCTTGTCCTCTTCGCCCTTGCGGTCCTCGTTGCCCTTGTTCTCCTCCTTCTTCTCCTTGCCGGGCGGCTCGGGACGCTCGGTCCGCGCGGGCGGTGGAGGCGGAGGTGGCGGCGGCGGGGTGCTGGTCGAGGAGTTCAGCACGGCGTCGGAGACGATCAGCGGCTGCCGGGCGCCGCGCAGTCCGAGCTGGTGGTGCTCGGTGACGCGAACCCCGTCGGCCATGAGGAGTTCGACCCCGACCAGGACGGTGTTGGGCGCGCTGGTCCTCGGCGGCTCGATGACGCGCACGTCGGCCACGCTCGACCAGAAGCCCTCGTAGCCCGCACGGCCCTGCGCCTGCAACCCGGTGCCCAACCGCGTCCACGCGTTGGCGGGGTGCTCGGGCAGCAGCGCGTAGTAGTCCGAGACGACGCGTTCGAGCTCGGCCGCCGTGGCGGACTGCTCCACCGGCTGCTCCTGCTCACCCGAGGGCAGCAGGAAGGCCAGCAGGACCAGCACCACAGACGCGGCACCGGCGGCCGCGTAGAGCCAGCGCCGCGAGCGGGCGGGCCGTTGCGCGGGGACCGGTGCGTTGGTGAGGCGGGTGCCCTGGCTCGGCGAACCGGCCGGGACCCGGGCCACCGGCTGCGTGATCTCCGGGTCGGTGACCGGCGGGAGCGGCGACGGAGCTCCGGAGACCACGGCCTGCATCGCCTCGCTCGCCTGGGCGGGCGTGGGCCGTCGAGCGGGGTCGACGTGCAGCATCCGGGTCAGCACCGGGGCCAGCACACCGGCCAGCTGCGGCGGGCGGATCTCCCCCGCCGCGACCTCGTGCAGCAGGGCGATCGAGTTCTCCGCGTCCGCGCCGAACGGGGGCACGCCCTCGACCGCGGCGTAGAGCGTCGCGCCCAGCGAGTAGACGTCGGAGGCCGGCGTGGGCGCCTGCCCTCGCGCGACCTCGGGAGACAGGTAGGCGGGTGTGCCGGCGATGATGCCGGTCTGGGTGACCGCGACGTCGTCGACCGCGTGCGAGATGCCGAAATCGGTGATCTTGGCGGTGCCGTCGTCGCTGAGCAGGATGTTGCCCGGCTTCATGTCGCGGTGGGTGATCCCGGCGGCGTGGGCGGCGTCGAGGGCGGCGGCCGTCTGCGCGCCCATGCTGGCCACAGCACCGGGCGTCATGCGCCCCTTGGTCTCCAGTACCTCGGCGAGGCTGCGCGAAGGCAGGTACTCCATGATCAGCACGGGGAAGCCGTCCTGCTCGATCACGTCGTGCACGGCCACCGCGTTCGGGTGGTGCAGGCGCGCGGCGATGCGGCCCTCGCGCATCGCCCGCTGCCGGGCCTCCTCGACGAGCTCGGGGCTCGACACCGCGCTGGGGTTGAGCTGCTTGACCGCGACGGGGCGTCCCAGCAGCTCGTCGGTGGCCAGCCACACCACGCCCATACCGCCGCTGCCCAGTCGCCGCTCCAGCCGGTACCGGTCGGCGAGCAGCGCGCCCACCTCTGCCACGCGTAGCCCTTCTGCTCGGGAAAAACCCCGACCAGGCTAACCCGGACGTGGAATCAGCCCTGGACCCCCGGGCATCTTCCTGACCTCCGAACTGGGAAAACGAGCGCTTCCGGAGCATCACCATCCGGTTCGCGGCCGGGGCGGCGGAAATCCTGACGGCACGTGACCGATGCGTGACACTGTGGTCCGACCGACCACGGGAGGAACGTGATGGAGTACCGGACCGTCGGCGCGACCGGCGTTCGCGTGTCGCCGCTGTGCCTGGGCACGATGTCGTTCGGCGCCGAGGCCGACGAGCAGACCTCGGCCGAGATGTTCCAGCAGGCGCGCGAGCTCGGCCTCAACTTCTTCGACACCGCCGACGTCTACGCGGGCGGGCGCTCCGAGGAGATCCTCGGCAGGCTCATCGCCGACTGCCGCGACGAGGTCGTGCTCACCTCCAAGGCGTTCTTCCCCACCGGACCCGACATCAACGCCCAGGGCTCCTCCCGCCGCTACCTGGTGCGCGCGGTGGAGGCCAGCCTGCGGCGCCTGGGCACCGACTGGATCGACTTCTACTTCGTGCACGCCTTCGACGCGCACACCCCGATCGAGGAGACCCTGCGCGCGCTCGACGACCTGCAGCGCCAGGGCAAGATCCGCTACCCGGCGGTGAGCAACTGGGCGGCCTGGCAGATCGCCAAGGCGCTGGGGATCTCGGCCAAGGACCGGCTGGCGCGCTTCGCGCTGATCCAGCCCATGTACAACCTCGTGCGCAGGCAGGCCGAGGTGGAGATCATGCCGCTGGCCGAATCCGAGAAGCTCGGCGTCATCACCTACAGCCCGCTCGGCGGCGGCCTGCTCACCGGCAAGTACGGGACCAGCCGCCGTCCCGAGACCGGACGCCTGGTCGACAACGAGCGCTACGCCCGGCGCTACGGGCAGGAGTCCGACTACGTCACCGCCGAGAAGTTCACCGACTTCTGCGCCCAGCAGGGCGTCGAACCGGCCACGCTGGCCATCGCCTGGGCGATGTCGGCCCCGGCGGTCACCGCCCCCCATCATCGGCGGCCGCGACCTCGACCAGCTCGCCGATTCGCTGGCGGCGCTGGACATCGACATGACCCCGGACCTCCGCGAGGAGATCTCCCTGCTCTCCCCTCCCCCGCCGCCGGCGACGGACCGCACCGAAACCCGCGACGCCGCTCTGACCTGAGGCCGGAAAGTTCGCCGGGCGCGGGAAGACCGCGACGACGGGGGCGTTATCGTGCTTCTCGTCGTGGCGTTTTCGCTTCGCTCGGAGGGGATGGCCTTGAGCAGCAACGAGATCTCACGTTGGGCCGAACAGCCCAGGCCATCGTCCGCCGACGGGTGGATCGCACGAGCGCGGGACGTCGCAGGGGTTCTTGCCACCGACGCCGTCGAGCGGGACCGGGCCGGTGCGGTGCCGACGCGAGAGGTCCAGCTGCTCAAGGACTCCGGGCTCGTCACCCTGCTGGGTCCGGCTGAGCACGGTGGCGCGGAGCAGCACTGGACCACCGCCTGCCGCGTGGTGCGCGAGGTCTCCGCCGGGGACGGGTCGATCGGACAGCTGCTGGGCCACCACTACGTGTGGACGTGGGCGATGCGCCTGGTCGGCACGCCCGAGCAGATCGCCGAGGTCGACGAGCTCTACACCACCCGCGGCCACTTCTTCGGCGGCGTGGTCAACCCGCGCGACCACGACCTCGTCGTCATCGATGAGGGCGAAACCCTGCTCTACCGCGGCAAGAAGTTCTTCTCCACCGGCAGCAAGGTCGCCGACCTGCTGGTGATGGAGGGAACGCTGGAGTCCAGCGGGAACAGCGTGTTCGCGGTCGTGCCCGCCCAGCAGGACGGGATCACCTTCGGCGACGACTGGAACAACCTCGGCCAGCGCCTCACGGTCTCCGGCAGCGTCGAGATCGACGACGTCCGGGTGCCGTGGTCCGGCGCCGCCGGGTACGTCGACAAGCAGTTCCGCCCGTCGGCATTCAGCACCCTGCACGTGCCCGCGCTGCACCTGGTGTTCGCCAACCTCTACCTCGGCATCGCTCAGGCCGCGCTGCGCGCCGGCGTCACCTACACCCGGGGCCACACGCGCGCCTGGCCCTACGGCGGCGAGGGCAAGAACTCCGGGACCGAGGAGTTCTACGTGCTGGAGGGCTACGGCGACCTGCAGTCCAAGCTGTGGGCCGCCGAAACGCTCACCGACGCGGCGGGGGCCAACCTCGCACAGCTGCTGCACGCCGACCGCGATTCGGTGACGCGCGAACAGCGGGGCCGCGCAGCGGTTCTCGTCTCCGCAGCCAAGCAGCGCGCGATCGACGTGGGCCTGGAGATCGCCAACCGCGTCTTCGAGCTCACCGGCGCTCGCGCCACGGCCAACTCGGTGGGCATGGACCTCTACTGGCGCAACCTGCGCACCCACAGCCTGCACGACCCGGTGGCCTACAAGCGGGTCGAGGTCGGCCGGTACACCCTGCGCGGTGACCTGCCGACCCCGTCGCCCTACAGCTGAGCTACTCCGGCGCTTCGCCGTCGGTCCAGGTGCGCGGCACGACCACGTGCAGGGCGTTGCGCGCGACCTGGAAGGTCTGCGGAGTGCTGGAGACGACCTCGCCGTCGATGTTGATCGGCAGCTCGCCCTCGGTGTCGATCCGCACCGCGCGGGTGCGGATGTGCTCGACCTGATCGCTGGACTTGCCGGTCTTGAGCCCGCGCACGACGTCGGCGAGCTGGCGGAGGTTGCCCTGCCGGATGACCGTGACGTCCAGCGAGTTGTCGTCGATGCCGGAGTCGCTGGCAGCCAGCTGCCCGCCGCCGAAGTAGCGACCGTTGGCGACCGAGACCTGGAGCAGCTTGTCGTACTCGCGGTCCTCGTGATCGCCGTCCGGGAAGCTCAGCTTGGCGCCGAAGGGCCGGTGCTTGACGAACGCCTTGGCGGTGGCCACCGGGTAGGCCAGCGGACCGACGTAGCGCTTCAACCGCGGCGACATGGCCTGCGCGACCTCGGCGCCGATGCCGACCGAGGCGCGGTTGACGTAGTAGTTGTCCCCGCACAGCCCGAGGTCGACGTCGACGATGTGGCTGCCCAGGATGGTCCGGCAGGCCCCGTCGAGGTCATCGGGGATGTGCATGGTGCGGGCGAAGTCGTTGGCCGTGCCCAGCGGCAGGAGAGCGAGCGGGACGTCGCGGTGCGCGAGGCAGTCGACCACCGAGCTGACGCTGCCGTCTCCGCCGCCGACGATGATCAGGTCGTGGCCGCTCCTGGCCGCCGAGTCGACGGTTTCGACCAGCCGCGACGGATCCTGGAGCGGGTAGGTGGCGCCCAGGGGTACGCCGAGCTCGCGCAACCGGTCGAGGGCGTAGGCGTAGGCCTTGCCTCCGGTGCGCGAGTGCACGTTGACCACCAGGGCGGCTTTGGTGACAGGCCGCTCGATGCGAATGGTCCGCCTCCTGCGAAGTTCGGGGACACCGACGGCGTCCTTTCTACCGCCGCCAGGTCACCGACCACACCCCGCAGGGGTGTCGAGGGACCGGGCGGCGTCACCGAGAGGCAGCGGAACCGGCCTCGCGGCCTTCAACCTCACCGCGGGAACGCTCGGTCAGGCGCGGGCGCCGACGTCGGCGGTGACGACGCCGGTCGAGACCAGACGGCGCTTGGCTCGGCGGGTGCCCCACGGACCGTGCAGGGCGATCATGTCGGACGGGAGCGGACAGGTGCGCCCACCTTCGGCGATCCGGGAAATACCGGCCTCCGGGCGGGGCTGAGCGTGCTTGGACACAGTTCTCACCAGCGAAAAGTAGGTAAAGAGCGAAATTTGGGCAGGAGAGCACGCGCTGCCGTGAATCAATTATGCGCCATCCGGTGTCGATCTTCACGGCGGGGTCGCCATCCGTTCCGAATGCGGCGAATTCCATTCGCATTCCATTGTGGATCGAATTGCGATTTCCGCGAGTTCACCGGATTTTAGGATTGATTTCACTTCCCACTGAAGCGATAGGCGTCATCGCCACGCGCACGACCCCTCGGCGAGTCGCGTGCATCCGGGCATGCCATGGTTTGCGTCATGACCGCCGGGCAGCAGGCCGAGCCGACCGCACAGCAGTCCCAGCCCGACCGAGGGCAGCGGTTCCACGCCGCGATGGAAGCCGTGACGCGAAGACTCCCCTTCGGGCTCTCCCGCGTCGTCGCGCCGAGCCTCCTCGGCTTCGCGCTGATCAACGGCTCCACCTTCGCCTTCGACCTGCTGCTGCTCACCCTGTTCCGCAGCGCGCTGCACTGGCCGGTCCCGGTGGCCTTCACCGTCGCCTACCTGATCGCCTTCGCGCTGAGCTTCGTGCTCAACCGAGCGCTGAACTTCCGCTCGCACGCACCCGTCGGGCCGCAGGCCGCGCTCTACGCGGTGGCGATCCTGATCAACTACCTGGCCTTCATCCTCGGCCTCGGCAGCGGCCTGGCGGCGCTGGGCACGCAGTACCACGTGTCGCGGCTCATCGCGGGCCTGTGCGAAGCGGTGTACATGTACAGCGTCATGCGCTGGGTCATCTTCCGCGACACGGACGGTCGCTGAGCTCCAGCCGCACCGGCTAGTGTCGCGACGTGCTCAACAGCGTTCGCGCGATCCGCCGACTGAAGTCCGCGGACCACCACTTCGTGCTGCGTTCGGCGTCGTGGCCGCGCAGCACCGCAGACCCGGCGTTGCGCCGGCTCTCCCACCTCGCCGACCACAGCAAGCTGTGGCTCGGCGTCGCCGCCGTGCTGGCGACCAGGCGCGGGCGGCCGCGGCGAGCGGCGCTGCGCGGAGCCAGCGCGATCGCGTTCACCAGCGCCGTGACCAACGGCATCGGCAAGCCCCTGCTGCCCCGCCGCCGTCCCGCGGCCAACCTGCTGCCGGTGCGCCGCAGGCTCAGCACACCGCCGTCGTCGTCCTCGTTCCCATCCGGTCACGCGGCCTCGGCGGCCGCGTTCACCACCGCGGTGTGGATGGAGTCCCCCGCGATGGGAATGGCGCTGCTCCCGCTGGCCGGGGCCGTCGCGTACTCGCGGGTGCACACCGGCGTCCACTGGCCGACCGACGTGCTCTTCGGCGCCGCGATCGGCACCGGCGTCGCCGCCGCCACCAGCCGCTGGTGGCCGGTGCGGCCCACCGCGCCGAGCATCGCCAGGCCCAGCGCGCGCACCGTCGCGATGGAGGAGGGCGACGGGCTGGTGCTGCTGGTCAACCCCTCATCCGGTGATCCCGCCCGGGACCCCACCGCCGAGCTCGCCGGACTGCTGCCGCGCGCCGACTTCGTCCACCCGCTGCCCGGGGTCGATCTGGCCGATCAGCTGCACGAGCACCTCGACGCCACCGGGGACGCGAAGGCGCTCGGCGTCGCGGGCGGGGACGGCAGCGTCGCGGCGGCAGCGGCCGTGGCCGCGGTGCGCGGGCTGCCGCTGCTGGTGGTGCCGAGCGGGACGCTCAACCACTTCGCGCGCGATCTCGGCGTGAACAGCACCGACGACTCCGTGCGCGCGCTGCGCGCCGGTTCGGCGGTGAACGTGGACCTGGGCACGGTCAAGGTCGACGACGTGCCGCAGCAGTGGTTCGTCAACACCGCGAGCCTCGGCGGCTACCCGGACATGGTGCGGCTGCGCGAGAAGTGGGAGCACCGCTGGGGCAAGTGGCCGGCCGGAGCGGCGGCGCTGGTGCGGGTGCTGGCCAGCGCCGAGCCGATCCCGGTGCGGATCAACGGGATCGACCGCAAGATCTGGCTGTTCTTCGCCGGCGGCAACGGGTACCAGCCCAAGGGGCTGGCTCCGACCTGGCGGCCCAGGCTGGACACCGGCGTGCTGGACGTCCGCTACATCCGCGCGGACCTGCCGTTCTCCCGGATCCGGTTCGTCGCAGGAGCCCTGACCGGGGCGCTGTTCCACAACCGCGCCTACGTCCAGGAGGAGCGCGACCGGGTTCGGGTCGAGGTGCTGGGCGCGCCCGTGGCGCTGGCCCGCGACGGCGAGGTCTCGCTCAAGGGAACCGTTTTCGAGTTCGCGGCCCGCGACGGAGCGCTGCACGTCTACCGGCCGGACTGAGCGGGAGACCCCGGGGGCGCCGCGTCCCGCGTTCGGCGCTCCCGGGTCCTCCTCGATTCGTTCGTCAGGCGCCGATGGTGGCGGTGTCGATGACGAAGCGGTAGCGCACGTCACTGCCGGTGACGCGCTCGTAGGCGGCGTTGACCTGGTCCGCGGAGATGGTCTCGATCTCCGCGCCGATGCCGTGCTCGGCGCAGAAGTCCAGCATCTCCTGGGTCTCGGCGATGCCACCGATCATCGAACCGGCCAGGGACTTGTTGCCGCCGATCAGCGAGAACGCGCTGTAGGACAGCGGCGTGCCCGGGGCACCCACGTTGACCATGGCTCCGCCGACGCGCAGCAGACCCAGGTAGGAGTCGATGGGCAGCTCGGCCGAGACCGTGTTGAGGATCAGGTCGAAGGTGCCCGCCAGGGTCTGGAAGGTCGACTCGTCGCTGGTCGCGTAGTAGTCCTTCGCCCCGAGCCGGAGGCCGTCCTCCTGCTTCTTCAGGCTCTGGCTGAGCACCGTCACCTCGGCGCCCATCGCGGCGGCCAACTTGACGGCCATGTGGCCGAGACCGCCCAGGCCGACGACGGCGACCTTCTTGCCGGGACCGGCACCCCACTGGCGCAGCGGGGAGTACGTGGTGATGCCCGCGCACAGCAGCGGAGCCGCGACGTCGAGGCCGATGCCCTCCGGGATGCCGCAGACGAACGCATCCTTGACCACGACCTGCCGGCTGTAGCCGCCGTAGGTGTTCTCGCCGTCGAAGCCGACGCCGTTGTAGGTCTGCACGTTGCCCTTGACGCAGAACTGCTCGGTGCCGGCCTGGCAGTACTCGCACTCACCGCAGGAGTCGACCATGCAGCCGACGCCGACGCGGTCGCCGACCTGGTACTCGGTCACCGCCGACCCGACGGCGGCGACGGTGCCCGCGATCTCGTGGCCCGGGACCATCGGGAAGATCGCGGTGCCCCAGTCCTCGCGGGCCTGGTGGATGTCGCTGTGGCAGATGCCGGCGTAGGCGATGTCGATCAGCACGTCGTCCGGCCGCAGGTCACGTCGCGTGATCGTCGTCTGCTCCAGGGGTGCCCCCGGGGACGGAACGGCGATAGCGTTCGTGATCGTGCTCATGAACCCTCCATGGAACAGCTTGTGCACGAGCTCTCGATGTAAGAGCCTTCTTACATCGAGACGTGAGAGGGCTCTTACATATTCCGATCGAGAGATGTGATCCAGGACATGGGCGGCAAGTACCACCACGGAGACCTCCGCGCCGAGCTCGTGCGGGTCTCGCTGGAGCTCATCGCCGAACGCGGCGTCGAGAGCTTCTCCGTCGCCGAGGCCGCCCGCCGCGCCAAGGTCAGCCCCGGCGCTCCCTACCGGCACTTCCCGGAGCGGGAGAGCCTCGTCGCGGCCGTGGCCACCGAGGTCGCCCACCAGCTGGCCGACGAGGTCGAGCAAGCGGCCGGCGCGCACACCGATCCCGTCGAGGGGCTCGCCGCCGCCGCGGGCACCTACACCGGGTACCTGATCCGGCAGCGGGTCGGGATGGACTTGATCAACGCCGAGGTCCTGCAGGGCGCCCGCTACGCCGAGCTGCACGACCAGACCCGCCGCCTCACCGATCAGTTCCTCCTGCGCACCATGGCGGTGGCCGCCCCGGCCGACGCGCTGGAGCTGATGGAGCAGCTGTTCACCCAGGCCCACGGCTACGGCACCTTCTGGCTCAACGGCGTCTTCACCAAGCACGGCTACACCCCGGACCTCGTGGTCCGGAAATCCGCCCAGGCCGCGCGAGTCGCCGTCGAGGGCTACCGCCACGCGTCCCCCTGACCTCCGCTCACCTCCACCACCCCGATTTCCGCCGTGTTCAGGAACCGGAAAACGGCAGCAATCGGGTCGCGAGGGCGAGGCGAGCAACCGACCAGCGGATTGCGACTGACTGACCCCTCAGTCGGATGTTGCGATTTGCGCATGGGCTCGGTACGGTCCGGTGCGTGTCGGATGGCGGGCAGGTCGCGCGGGTTCGCACCCAGCTCCACGAGGCGGCTCGGCAGATGATCGCCGCGCGCGTCGCGCAGGCGCACGGGACGTCGGCCGCCACGATCCACCGCCACTCCCCCGGCCGATCCGCGGAGCCGACGCGCCGGGTGCCTCACGAGGCCATCCGACGCGAGATGGTCCGCACCGCAACGAGCTTGAAGGAAGAGCGATGAACGAAGAGGTCATCATCACCGCGGCGCTCACCGGCGCCGGCGACACCGTCGGCAAGAGCCCGCACGTGCCGGTCAGCCCGGAGCAGATCGCGCAGTCGGCCGTCGAGGCGGCGAACGCGGGCGCGGCCGTGGTCCACGTGCACGTGCGCGACATCGAGACCGGCCAGGGCACCCGCGACGTGTCGGTCTACCGGGAGACGGTGCGGCGGATCCGCGAGTCCGGTGTGGACGTGGTGCTGAACCTGACCGCGGGCATGGGCGGCGACCTGTTCATCGACCAGGACGACCCGCTCAAGCCGGTCGACGGAACCGACCTGGTCAACGGCCTGGAGCGGCTGCCGCACGTCGAGGAGCTGCTGCCGGACATCTGCACGCTGGACTGCGGTTCGCTGAACTTCGGCGACGGCAGCCAGCTCTACATCTCCACCCCGGACATGCTGCGCGCGGGCGCCAAGCGCATCCAGGAGCTGGGCGTGAAGCCGGAGCTGGAGATCTTCGACACCGGCCAGCTGTGGTTCGCCAAGAAGATGATCGAAGAGGGCCTCATCGACGCCCCGCCGCTGTTCCAGCTGTGCATGGGCATCCCCTACGGCGCCCCGGTCGATCCCGGCGTGCTGCAGGCGATGGTGAACATGCTGCCGGAGGGCGCGAACTGGGCGAGCTTCGCCATCGGCCGCAACCAGCTCCCGTGGGTCGCGCAGTCGGCGCTGCTCGGCGGGCAGGTCCGCGTCGGCCTCGAGGACAACCTCTACCTGAGCCGCGGTGTGAAGGCCACCAACGCGCAGCTGGTCGAGCGCGCCGTGACCATCATCGAGGGCATGGGCGCCAAGATCGCCACCCCGGACCAGGCCCGCGCGAAGCTCGGCCTCAAGCCCCGCTCCTGAACCGAAGGGAATCCACTGTGGACAACGAGAGCGCATCGCGGGTCCGCCACGTCGCCTGCATCGGCGCGGGCGTGATCGGCGGCGGCTGGGTAGCGCACTTCCTCGCCCGCGGCTACCGGGTCACGGCGTGGGACCCGGCGCCCGACGCGGCCGAGAAGCTCCGGCGGCTCGTCGACGCCGCCTGGCCGGCGCTGACCGAGCTCGGGTTGGCCGACGGCGCCTCCCGGGACAACCTCACCGTCGCCGACACACTCGAAGAAGCCGTCGCCGAAGCGGAGTTCGTGCAGGAGAGCGCGCCGGAGGACCTCGCGCTCAAGCAGGACCTGCTCGCCAAGATCGACGCCGCGACCCCCGCGGACGTGGTGATCTCCTCGTCGACCTCGGGCTACCCGATGACCGACATGCAGACCCGGTGCGCGAACCCGGGACGCCTGGTCGTCGGGCACCCGTTCAACCCGCCGTACCTGATCCCGCTGGTGGAGGTCGTCGGCGGCGAGTCCTCCGAGCAGTGGGCGGTGGACTTCGCGGCGGAGTTCTTCGAGGTCGCGGGCAAGCACGTGATCAAGATGGACCGCGAGGTGCCCGGTTTCATCGCCAACCGCCTGCAGGAGGCGATCTGGCGCGAAGCGCTGCACATGGTCGACAACGGTGAGGCGACCGTGGAGCAGATCGACGCCTCCATCACCGAGGGACCCGGTCTGCGGTGGCCGCTGCTGGGCCCGTGCCTGACCTTCCACCTCGCCGGCGGCGAGGGCGGCATGGCGCACATGCTCGACCACTTCGGGCCGTCGCTGAAGTCGCCGTGGACGCGGCTGGAAGCCCCGGAGCTCACCCCCGAGCTGCGCGACCGCATGGTCGACGGCTGCGAGGAAGCGGCCGACGGCCGCAGCATCCCGGAGCTGGTGGCCGACCGCGACAAGGCCGTCATCGCGGTGATGCGCGCGGTCAACGAGGTCCGGGGGGCGCGATGATGATGCGGCAGCAGGTCCGTCCTGAGTGGATCGACTACAACGGCCACCTCAGCGAGGCCTACTACGTGCTGGTCTTCGGGTTCGCCACCGACGCCCTGATGGAGCGGATCGGCATGGACTCCGACTACCTGGAGCGGACCGGCTGTTCGCTGTACACGGTCGAGGCCCACGTGCGCTACCTCCGCGAGGTGCCCCCGGACTCGGAGATGCTCATCACCACCCGGGTCGTCGAGGTGGGCGCCAAGAAGCTGCGCCTCTGCCACGAGATGGTGGTCGACGACGTCCTGCGGGCCACGACGGAACTCGTGGCCCTGCACGTGGATTCCGAGCAGGGTCGCACTTCGCCGTTCCCGGAGGACATCACCGAGGCCCTCACCACCCGCCTCGAAGCGGCCCCGGACTACGCGGGTCGCGTCTGAGCCGCCACGGCCTTCTGCAGGTAGCGGCGCAGGGCCTGGTGCTGCGCCGGTGAGAGTTGCGGGACCTCGGAGTTCATCGCCTGGATGGCGAGGGCTTTGACCTCCGGGTCCTGCTCCTCCTCGGCGGCGAGGTCCTGCCAGAGGGCGTCGCCGTCGATGCCCGCCGCGAGTTCGGCTTCGCGCACGGCATCGGCGAGGTCGAGCTGGTCCTGGGCGCACTGCTCGACCCTCGGGTCGTCGGGGTCGGCCGTGGCGAGGTGGTCGTAGTGCTCGGCGACCCGGTCGGCCAGGGCGCGCAGGTGCTCGTCGGTGTCGGCGAGGTTGTCGGTGGCGGCCTGCAGCACGGCGCGCTGCGGGCCGAACGCCTTCTCCACGAGCAGCAGCATGTCCCGCTGCTGGTCACCGGGAACACCGGCGTGGCGCCGCAGCCGCGCGATCTGCTCGCTCTCCTCGCCGATCTCGCCGATCAACGCCGGTGCGCCGCCGGCTGCGCGCACCAGGCGCAGCGACTCGCGCTGCCGGGCGATGCGCTGCTCCTGCTCGGCGAGGTCGCGTTCGACGCCGTCGAGCAGGTCGGCGAGCTCGGTGGTCCCGTCGGCGACGCCCTCGATCTGCGACAGGCTCAGGCCGAGGTCGACGAGCTTGCGGATCAGCAGCAGACGGGCGATCGCCGAGGTCCGGTAGACCCGCCGGCCGGCGGAGTCGCGCTCGGCCTCGCCCAGCAGACCGATCTGGTGGTAGTGGCGAACGGTGCGGGGTGAGACGTCGGCGAGCTCGGCGACCTGGCCGATCGTCAGCGGCTTGTGCTCCAGCGGGTTCATGGCGACCAGACAACCAGTTGACGTCGCGTCACCCGCAAGTCAGCGATGCGCCGGTTCCAGCGCGCGGATCTCGCGAACGCTGTCGGCGAGGGTGCGGTCGCCGAGTGAGGCCAGCACGGCTCGCTCGGCCTCGGCGGTGAGGTTGGCGAAGAACTCGCCGGTGCGCGCGGCGACCATGCACACGTGCTCGCCGTCGGGTGAGCGCGCCCACAGCGGCTTGTCGCCGACGGCGCAGCGGTAGATGTCGGCGAGCGTGATCTCCTCGGCCGGCATGCCCAGCCTGGCACCGCCGCCGCGACCCTTGGTGCAGATCACGAGACCTTCGGCGTGCAGCGGGACGAGCAGCTTGCGCACGAGGCTGGGGTTGGTGCTCAGCTCCTCGGCGAACTGCGTGGAGCTGCGGACCTCCGAGCCCTCCTCGGCCGCGATGGCCAGCCGCATCATCACCTGAAGCGCGCGGCAGAACCGGATGTCGAGCATCTCCTCACCTCCGTCCCCGAGTCGCACCGAAGTCTAGCAACGCCCCCATAATAGCGACTGTCACAGTTGCAGTTTCCTGAATCGAATATGTAAGTTTGTCTTGCACACTTGAGCTCCGGGACTCCACTCCTGGAACGCATCGACAGGAGAGCATCGCTGTGAGCAGTCGCGCTTCGCAGGCACTGGCCCGCCCGTTCACCCTCGGTTCGGCCGAGCTGCCCAACCGCATCGTGATGGCGCCGATGACGCGGCAGAAGTCCCCGGGCGGCATCCCCGGCGAGGACGTCGCCGCGTACTACGCGCGCCGCGCCGCCGCGGGCACCGGCCTGATCATCACCGAGGGCACCTACGTCGACCACGCCTCGGCGGGCTTCAGCGGTGACATCCCCCGCTTCCACGGCGAGGAGCAGCTGGCGGGCTGGTCGCGCGTGGTCAAGGCCGTGCACGCCGCGGGCGGCAAGATCATGCCGCAGCTGTGGCACGTGGGCATCCAGCGCCCCGCGGGCGCGGACCCCTTCCCGGAAGCCCCGGTCGTCGGCCCGTCGGGCGTCGGCCTGAACGGTGAGCCGGGCGCCGGTTCCCCGTTGACGCTGTCGGACATCGACGACCTGATCAACGCCTTCGCCGAGGCCGCGTGGGCCGCCGAGCGCATCGGCTTCGACGGCATCGAGCTGCACGGCGCGCACGGCTACCTCATCGACCAGTTCCTGTGGGAGCGCACCAACCGGCGCACCGACGCCTTCGGCGGCGACCCCGTCGAGCGCACCAGGTTCGCGGTCGACATCGTCAAGGCGATCCGCGAGCGCGTCGCCCCCGACTTCCCCGTCGTGCTGCGCTTCTCGCAGTGGAAGGCCGACAACTATGACGCCAAGCTCGCCGAGAACCCCGACGAGCTCTCGGCGATCCTCACGCCGCTGGCCGACGCCGGTGTCGACGCCTTCCACGCCTCCGGTCGCCGCTACTGGGAGCCGGAGTTCCCGGAATCGGGCTCGGAGCTCAACGTCGCGGGCTGGGCGAAGAAGGTCACCGGCAAGCCCGTCATCACCGTCGGGTCGGTCGGCCTGGACGCGATCTTCGACGCCGCTTCGCTCGCGGGCAAGGGCGCCGGTGTGGAGAGCATCGAGCGGCTGCTGGAGCGCTTCGAGCGCGACGAGTTCGACATGGTCGCGATCGGCCGCGCGCTGCTGGCCGACCCGCTGTGGGGCCAGAAGGTCCTGGAGGACCGCCAGCGCGAACTCGTCCCGTTCACCAAGGACGCCCTGGTGAACCTGTACTGATCTCGGCGAGACCGAAAGGGGCGCAGCGCGGGTCCGCGTGCTGCGCCCTCTCGCTATCCGGTGGGTTCCGCCGTCGCCGGTGACGTGGTCGTGGGCGCCGGTTCCGGCGGCGGCGTGCTGCTCGAGGGCGGGGGTTCGCTCGGCGGAGGCGGCTCGCTCGGCGGCGGAGGTTCGCTCGGCGGAGGCGGCGGCTGGGTCGGCGTCGGCTCAGGCGCGGGTGCCGGTGGAGGCGGCGGAGGAGGCGCTGGAGCCGGAGCGGGTGCCGGCGCAGGGGCAGGCGCCGGAGCGGGCGCCGGTCCTGGAGCAGGGGCGGGCGCCGGTGGCGCGCCCGCGGGAGCGGCGCCGGGCGGCGCCATCGCGATCACCGCACCGGCCGGTGGGCCCCCCGCCAACGACGGTGTCGGATCCGGCACCCCCGGCGGCAGGCCCGGCGTGGAGACGACACCTCGGGCGTAGCGGTCCGCCCAGGCCAGGACCGTGCGGACGTAGGTCTCCGACGGGTTGTAGCGGAAGAGGGCGGCGGCCAGCTGCGCGCGGTCGCGCAGGTTCCCGCCACCCGCGCACAGGTACCGGCCCGAGGTCGTGGCGGCGTCGAAGACGTTGTGCGGATCGGCTCCGCGGTGCGCGTAGGAGCGCCAGGTACCCGGGATGAACTGCATCGGTCCGACCGCGCGGTCCCACACCACGTCGCCGTCGAGCCCGCCGCCGTCGGTGTCGCGGATCGCCGCGATGCCCGGACCGCCGTCAAGCCGCGGCCCCAGGATCGGCGAGTACGTGCGTCCCGAGGCGTCGACCTGACCGGATCGCGCGTGGTTGGACTCGACGCGCCCGATGCCCGCCAGCACCGACCAGTGCAGGCCGCACCCTGGATCCGACTTCGCCAGCGAATCCTGCGCCCGCTGGTACGCGGCGAGCACGACGCCGGGAATCCCGAGCGTCCCGGCCGGGATTCGCCCCAACCGGCCGGTTCCGCGTTCGATCCCGCCCCGCCGCAGGTCCTCGTGGAACCGCGGGCTCAGGACCGGGTCGTGGGGCACGCGTCCGCTGACGCCCGTCCTGCTGCCGCCCGGCGGTGCCGGAGCCGGGCTGGCCGCGTGCGGCCGCCGCTCCCCCGCCTCCAGCGCGGAATCCCCGCGCACGGCCAGAACCGGCAGCAACGCCACCAGGAGTCCCGTGGTCACCGCGGTGAACCGCTCGCCACGGCTGAACTCGTCCGGCAACGCCAATGCCCGCACCTCCCCATCGAACCGCCGCTGGAAACTCGTCTGATTCGAGCGGTTCTCAGCGGCGGTACCGGCATTGTTCAAAGGCGGAGCGACCACCTGTACCGCCGTTCGGCGTAAGTGGTTCGACCAATTGGAAGTGCGAATTCCGGTTCCCGATCTCCGCTCGAGGTACCGTCGGATCATGGGTGACTACGCGCACATCCTGACCCGGCGGGACGAAGCGACCTTCACGATCACGATGAACCGGCCGAAGCGCCGCAACTCCCTGTCTCAGGAGCACCTCGCCGAGCTGCTCGCGGCGTTCCGCGAGGCCGGCGAGTCCGATGCGACGGGAATCGTGCTGGCGGGCGAGGGACCGGTGTTCTCGGCAGGCCACGACTTCGGCGACGTCGCCGCGCGCGACCTCACCGGCGTGCGCGAGCTGCTCCGCCTGTGCACCGAGCTGATGGACACCGTCCAGTCGGTGCCGCAGGTCGTGCTGGCCAGGGTCCACGGCCTGGCGACCGCCGCCGGGTGCCAGCTGGTCGGCGCGTGCGACCTGGCGGTGGCCGCCGAGTCGGCGGGCTTCGCGCTGCCCGGCGGCAAGGGCGGCTGGTTCTGCCACACGCCCGCGGTTCCGGTGGCCCGCAACGTCGGCCGCAAGCGGCTGATGGAGTTGGCGCTCACCGGTGACGTCATCGACGCGGCGACGGCCCTGGACTGGGGTCTGATCAACCGGGTGGCCGCCGACGACGACCTGGACGACGCCGTTGCCGACCTCCTCGCCCGCGCGACGCGCGGCAGCCGCACCAGCAAGGCCCTCGGGAAGCAGACCCTCTACGCCCAGCTCGACCGCCCGGAGCAGGACGCCTACGCGATCGCTCTGGAGGTCATGGCCGCGGCCTCCCAGCTGCCCGCCGCCCGCGAAGGAATGGCCGCGTTCCTGGAGAAGCGCCACCCCGACTGGCCGGACTAGACCGCCTCGAACAGCGGCGCCTCCAGCGTCCACGGGGCCGCTACTTCCAGCTGGCGGGCCAGGCGCAGCAGCAGGGCTTCGCTCTGGAGCGGCCCGACGAACTGCACGCCCATCGGCAGGCCCGCGTCGGTCCGGTGCAGCGGCAGGCTGATCGCCGGACGTCCGGTGATGTTGGCCAGCTGGGTGTAGGGAACCCAGGCGAGGTTCTTCTCGACGAGCTGGTCCACCATGCCCAGCAAACGCAGCACGCGCGTGGTCCGAGTGCGCACCAGCAGCCTGGAGAGGGTCTGCAGCGCGGGCGGGGTCGCCAGCGATCCGACCTCGATCGGCGGCTCGCCCAGGGTGGGCGTCATCAGCAGGTCGTAGCGGCTGTGGAACCCGGCGAGCGCGGCGATGTGCTCGCGCCGCCGCTCCTGGGCCTGCGTGAGCTCGACGGCGCCGGTCATCCGTCCGAGCGCGGCCATCATCAGCGTGTCGGGCTCGAAAGCATCGTCGCCGCAGCCCGTTTCGCGCTTGATGCGGTCGACCTCGTCCGCCTGGTGGACGAACCACACCAGCAGGAAGTCCGCGCCGAGCTGGCGGTCGTCGTGCGGCGGGTCGACCTCCTCGACCTCGTGCCCGAGCTCGGTGAGCAGTTCCGCCGAACGCTCCACGGCCCGCACCGCATCCGGGTGCGGGTGCCCGCGCAGCGCGCACTGGGTGGTGTAGCCGATGCGCAGCGCGCCGGGTTCCTCGTCGAGCTGGTCGGACAGCGGGCGGTCGGGCAGCGCGGTGGCGAACGGGCTCATGGCTTCCGGGCCGATCAGCGCGTCCAGCATCGCGGCGGTGTCGCGCACGGTGCGGGAGAGGACTCCGCTGGTGGCCAGGCCGTTGAGCGGTTCGCTCTCCACCGGCCCCGCGGGGACCAGACCGCGGCCGGCCTTGAGCCCGACCAGCCCGTTGCAGGCCGCCGGGATGCGGATGGACCCGCCGCCGTCGCTGGCCGCCGCCACCGGCACGATCCCCGCCGCGACGGCCGCGCCCGCTCCGCCGGAGGAGCCGCCCGGGGTGCGCCGGAGGTCCCACGGGTTGCGGGTGGGGCCGAACAGGGCCGGTTCGGTGACGCCCTTGGAGCCGAACTCCGGCGTGTTGGTCTTGCCGAAGATGACGAGCCCGGCGTCCAGCCAGCGCTGCACGACGGTGTCGGTGATGGCCGACCTGCGGTCGGCGAACGCGCGGCATCCGTCGGAGCTCGGGGCTCCGGCGAGGTGGTGCCCCAGGTCCTTGAGCAGGAACGGGACCCCGGCGAACGGGCCGGAGAGCTCGCCCGCCACGCGCTGGTCGGCGTGCTCGTCGAGCCACGCGACGATGGCGTTGATCG
Source organism: Saccharopolyspora karakumensis (assembly GCF_004349225.1). Taxonomy (NCBI): domain Bacteria; kingdom Bacillati; phylum Actinomycetota; class Actinomycetes; order Pseudonocardiales; family Pseudonocardiaceae; genus Saccharopolyspora; species Saccharopolyspora karakumensis. Next base: position 7,637 of record NZ_SMLA01000016.1, on the reverse strand, counting down.
CGGGGTTGACCGCCTTCGCCCTGGTGCGGGCGGCCTCCAGCAGTTCGCCCGCCGTCACCTGTCCCGATGCGACGAGTTCGGCCAGTCCCAGACCGTCGTGCCGCAGGTACTCCTCGACGTCCACCCGTTCTCCTGTTCACCACCGAGCAGCGCGCGCTGCACCGACAACCGGACCCAGCATCTCCGCCCGGCTCCCCGAGATCAACGGGCCGACCCGTTCCCGCAGGTCGCAGCCGCATCTCGGGATCGCGGTCAGGCTCGATGCCCGGTCGCCTCCACCGCCACCTCGACCCTGGAACGCACGCCGAGCTTGGCCAGCACGTGCGAGACGTGCACCTCGATGGTGCGCCGCGAGGCGAACAGCCGCGCCGCGATCTCCGGGTTCGACATCCCGTCGCCCACCAGCAGCGCGACCTGCCGTTCGGTCTTGGTCAGCGCGTCCCAGCCCGTGGTGGCGCGGAGCCGTTTGGCGCGCGGCGACCGGATGCCGTGCGGGCGCATCCTGGCCGCGGCGCGTTCGAGGTCCCAGTTCGCACCGAGGTGGGTGAAGATCTCCACCGCCCGCGCGTAGGCCTTGCGGGCGGCGGGGATCTCACCCCGTTCGGCGAGGACGGCGGCCAGGTCCTCCAGCGCCCGAGCGCGCTTGGGCGGCTGGTTGGTCTTGTCGTAGTGCTCGATGGCGGCGCGCAGCGTGATCGGGTCGCGTTCGAGCAGGCCCCGGCAGTGCTGCGCGGCCGCGAGGATGTTGGGCGCGGCGCCCACCGTCGCGCCCTGCACGCAGGCGTCGGTGGCTCGGGTGGCGGCCTGCTCGTCACCGGTCTGCAGCGCGAGCCGGACCAGGATCGGCAACCACACGTAGTTGCTGCCGAAGCGCTCGCTGGTGTCCAGCGCCTCGGCGAGGATGGCCATCGCGCGCCGGGGTTCGCCCTCGATCTCGGCCCGCAGCACACCGGCCACCATCAGGAAGCCGGCGTTCTCCTGGGAATCCGGTGTCGCTTCGCCGGCCACCGCGAGCTGCTGCTCGAAGACCTCGCGCTCGCCGCGGTACCCGGCCAGCATCGCCCACAGTCCGTGCAACCAGCGGAGTTGGTGCGAGCTCATCTCGGCGGTGAGCTCTCCGGCGGCCTGCAGCTCGGCCGCGGCGTCGTCCCAGCGGCCGACGGTGAAGTAGTGGTTGGCCGCCGACAACCGCACCACCGCGAGCCGCGACGGGGTGGCGCTGCGCTCGGCGATGGCCAGCATCTCGTGCAGCGCGAACCCGGCCTCCTCGGCGTGCCCGAGGGCGAACAGCAGCATCATCCGGTTGCTGAGCACCTGCAGCAGCAGGTCGGCGTTCTCCAGGGCGTCGCCGAGGGCCGAACCGGCCTGCTGGTAGCACACGAGCGCTTCGGCGAGGTCGTTGTTGCGGGCTCGCGCGGTTCCCCGGACGTGCAGCGCGAGTCCCAGCGCGTAGTCGTCGTCGGCTTCGTGGGCCTCGGCCAGCGCTCGGTCCACGGTGGTCTCGGCTTCGGTGAAGTTCCCGCTCATCAACTTCGCCTGCGCGAGCTTGGCGCGCATCCGCGCCAGCCAGCGCAGTTCGAACCCGGCGGTGGCATCGGCTTCGGCGATGACGGCCGCGGCTTCGTCGGCCATCCGGCGCGCGGTCAGCGACCACACCAGGTACCAGGTCAGCTCGGCCGCGCAGGAGGGGTCGGCGACCTCGTCGAGGGCGCGCTCGCTGAAATCGTGCGCCTGCTCGGAACGTTCGAGCTGCACCAGCGCGAGGGCGCGGGCCGCCAGCAGGACGTCGCGGTGCTGCTCGTTCGCCGGCAGCGGGACGAGCGCGGCTTCGAGCAGGTCGGCCGCGCAGGCGGGGGCGCGGTGGGCCAGCGCTCGCCCGTTGCGCACCAGCCAGTCCAGAGCCCGGTCGTCGACTTCGGCGTCGCCGAGGGAGATCGAGGACAGCAGCTGCTCGCCGACCCGTTCCACGGAGGCGCCGGAGTCCTGCAGGACGCGGGCGGCCTGGTTGTGCAGGGCCAACCGCAGCGCCGTCGGGGTCGTCTCGTAGAGGGCCCGGCGGACCAGCGGGTGCTGGAAGCTCAGCTGCAGCCCCGATTCCACCAGCACGCCGGTGTCCAGCGCTTGCTCCACGTAGCCGACCAGCGCCGACACCGGGCGTTCGGAGACGGTGGACAGCTCGGTCGCGGAGAAGGTCGATCCGAGCAGCGCGGCCATGCGCAGCAAGCCGGTGGTCTGGCTGTCGAAGAAGCCGAGCCGCTCGACGACGGTCTCGAACAGCGGGCGCGGCACACCGGCTCCGCCGAGGACGAGCTCGGCCCTGCCGTCCGTGACCGGCAGGGCGCGCTCGCGGGTCAGGGCGGCGACCACGTCGCCGACGTAGCGCGGGTTCCCGGCCGCGCCGGCCAGGACCTGGCGCAGTTCAGGTCCGATCCTGGAGGAGCCGGTGAGCTTCGCCGCCATCCTCGCCACGGCGGCGTCGTCCAGCGGTGGCAGCGCGATCCGCCGGACCCCGGCGCGCAGTTCGGTGTGGTCGCGCGTGGGGCGGGCGGCCGCGACCAGCAGCAGCGGGAGCTGTTCGCCCAGTCGCGCGAACCGCTGCCACACCAGCAGGCTCGCCTCGTCGGCCCACTGGACGTCGTCGACGACCAGCAGCACCGGGGCGTTCGCGCACCACTGGGCGACCTGCCCGGCGAGTTCGTCGGCGACCGACGGCACCGGGACGTCGGCCCCGGAGAACCGCTCGTGCAGCGCCCGCAGTTCCGGTTCCTGCGACTTGGGGCCGACGCCCAGGCAGTCCAGCACGAGCCGCAGCGGGAACCGCTGGGTGAGCCGGTCGGCGGTGGCGCTGCGGACGGCGCAGCCCTGGAGCGCGGCTTCGGCGATGAGCCGGCTCAGCAGCGCGGTCTTGCCGATCCCGGGTTCGCCCTCGATCCACAGCGCGCCGCCGGTGCCGTCGACCACCGACGCCACCGTTCGCCTCAGCTCGCCGAGCTCCGCTTCACGGCCGAAGACCACCGGTTCCGCCGTCATCACGCCGCGAGCCTAGCGCCTGATGACCTCGATCGAGCACCGAAGTGATCAACGACGGGTGCGATGGGGGCCCCGCCCCACCCCCGCGATCAGGAGGTGTGGTGGACCTCCTGGAGGCCGTAGACCGGAGTGGGGATGCCCTCCGCCCTCGCCTTGAGCTGCAGCGCGAGGTAGAGGGAGTAGTGGCGGGACTGGTGCAGGTTGCCGCCGTGGAACCAGAGTCCCTGCTGCTGGGTGGGTTTCCACATGTTGCGCTCCTCGCCCTCCCACGGGCCGGGGTCCTTGGTGGTGTCCGAGCCCAGGCCCCACACCTTGCCGACCTTGTCGGCGACCTCCTGCCCGACGATGTCGGCGGCCAGACCGTTCATCGACCGGAAACCCGTTGCGTAGACGACGAGATCGGCCTCCAGCCGGGTTCCGTCGGCGAGAACCACCTCGTTCTCGGTCAGTTCGGCCACGTCGCCGTGCGCGAGCTTGACGCTGCCGTCGGCGATGAGCTCGCACGCGCCGACGTCGATGTAGTAGCCCGAGCCCCGGCGCAGGTACTTCATGAACAGCCCCGACTCGTCGTCACCGAAGTCGAGCTCGAAACCGGCCGCGGCCAGGCGCTCGTAGAACTCGGCGTCCTGCTCGCGGATCGCGTCGAACGCCGGTTTCTGGAACCGGTGCAGGATCCGGTACGGGATGGACGCGAAGGTCAGGTCGGCGGTGCGGGTGTCGATGCCCGACGCGACGGCCTCCTCCGAGTACAGCGGGCCGAGGCTGTGCTCCATCAGCGAGTCCGACCGCACCACGTGCGTGGAGGAGCGCTGCACCATGGTGACGTCGGCACCGGCTTCCCACAGCGCGCCGCAGATGTCGTGCGCGGAGTTGTTCGACCCGATGACCACCGCCTTCTTGCCCTGGTAGGCGTCCGGCCCGGGGTGATCGGAGGAGTGGTGCTGATCGCCGCGGAAGCGCTCCTGACCTGGGAAGACCGGAACGTTGGGTTTGCCGGACACGCCCAGCGCCATCACCAGCTGGCGCGGTCGCAGCGTGACCTGCTCGCCCGCGCGGTCGACGACGAGCTCCCACCTGCCCTCGTCCTCGTCGTACTTGCCGCTGAGCGCCGTCGTGGAGCCCCAGTAGTTGAGCTCCATGACCTTGGTGTACATCTCCAGCCAGTCGCCGATCTTGTCCTTGGGCGAGAAGACCGGCCAGTTGTCCGGGAAATCGATGTAAGGCAGGTGGTCGTACCAGACGGGGTCGTGCAGGGCCAGCGACTTGTACCGCCTGCGCCAGGAGTCCCCCGGCTTCTCGTTGCGCTCGACGATGATCGTCGGCACGCCGAGCTGGCGGAGCCGCGCGCCGAGCGCGATGCCGCCCTGCCCGCCGCCGACGATGACGACTTCGGGCTGGCGGGTGCGGCCGAGTTCGGCCAGCTCGGTCTCGCGCTGCTCGCGCCAGGTCACCCGGTCCGGGTTGGCGCCGTGCTCGGCGCCTCTCGGCCTGCGGTGGTTCTTCGGCTCCTCGTGCCCCTCGAGCTCGTCGAGGGTGGTCAGCAGGGTCCAGGCCTTGCCGTCGACGAGGCGCAGGTGTCCGGTGCCGCGTCCCACGGCGGTCTCGAAGGAGAACCAGGCCTCGGTGACGCCGTCGGCCTCGGTCGGCTCGCCCAGGACGGTGAACCCGCTCGGGGCGGCGTGCTCCAGCGTCGCCCGCAGCATGGCGGCGATGTCCTCGCGCCCTTCGGACGTCTTGAAGTTCCAGGTGAGCGCGATCAGGTCGCGCCAGTAGCTGTCCTCGCCGAACATCGACGCGACCCGATTGGCGTCCCGGGCGGCGATGGCCTCGGAGAACTCGGAAATCCACTGCTCGACCCGGGTCCGGGTCGCGTTGTGCTCCACGGTCTGGCTCACGGAAATACCTCCCGCGCGGGCGTCGTTGCCCTCAGTGGTGGCGATCACATGACACAGTCATGGAGCCACACCGAACTCCGCGGCGCACGGGTTGCAGGGGGTTGCAACCGGCTGGTCAGCCGCCGCGCACCGCCGGGGCGATCGAGTGCGGCAGCAGCGAGCCGGGGTCGTCCGGCCGCAGCACCTCGACCTCGACGTTCTCGCTGAACCGGTAGGGCCGTCGGGCCAGCAGGCCGCCGAGGTTGCGGCGCAGCCGGGACATCTCGGCCCGGACGGTGACCGTGCGCAGCTCGTCGTCGAAGACGTCGGCGGCCAGCTGCGCGGCCGTGCGCCCGCCCGGATGCGCGGCCAGCAGGAACAGCAGTTCCGCGTGCCTGGGGGTCAGCGGGTGGCTCCACCCGCCCGAGGCGGAGGTGACCTCGATGCGGGCCTGCGAGCAGCGCAGGTCCAGGCGCACCGCGGTGCGCTCGTCGAGCGCCGAGGTCGGGTCGTCGTCGATCAGCCGCACCAGCCAGCCGCCCGGCACGGGTTCCACGGCGCAGTCGCCGAGCGCGGGCAGCCACGCGCGGCCGGCGCCGCACGCGGCGGGCAGCGCGACGTGGTTGACCGGCGCGATGCCGGTGGACGCGGCGACCCACCCGTGCGAGTCGGTCACCACCGCCGGTCCGGGGACCCGCGACAGGAGGGGGACGGCGCTGCCGCGCAGCGCCTCGAGCGCCTCGAAGTGCGCGGTGCGCAGCTGGGACTCGGCCAGCTGCGCCACGGTCTCGACCAGCGCGAGGGTGGTGGGGCTGACGGTGGCGGCGGGTCCGGAGAGGTCGACCGCACCGAGCAGGCTGCCGGTCCGGGGATCGTGCACGGGTGCGCTCGCGCAGGTCCAGGCGTGGTGGGTGCGCACGTAGTGCTCGGCGGAGTACACCTGGATCGGCAGGCCGGTGACCAGCGCGGTTCCGATGGCGTTGGTGCCGACGACGTCTTCGCCCCAGCTCATGCCCTCGACGAACCCGAGCGCGTCGGCGTTGCGGCGCACGGCGGTGCTCCCGTCGCGCCACAGCAGGTGGCCGTCCGCGTCGGTGATCACCATGATGTTGGCCGTCTGCTCGGCGACGCCGGCGAGCTTGCCGCGCAGCAGCGGCAGCACCTCCGACATCCCGGACGCGCGCCTGCGCTCGACGAGCTCGTCGGCCCGCAGCGGCCGACCGGTGCAGCCGCGTTCCGGGTCGATGCCGCACGAGCGCATGCGCGTCCAGGACGCGCCGATCACCGGGCGGGGTCGCGCGGGCGGGACCTCACCGGCCACCGTCGCGTCGTGCACGCGGGCGAGCAGCCGCGCGTGGCGGTGCGGGTCCTCCCCGACCGGCAGCGCTGCCCCGAAGCTCTCCTGACGCACCGCCACAGTGTGTCCCACATCTCACGCCACGCCAAGGACCAGCGACTACGCGGTGCTCTCCGGCCAGTCGATGTGGTGGTCGTAGGCCCATCCCCCGCCCATCGGGGGCGTGCGCTGCCACGTGAAGTGGCGCTTGGTCTTGGTGCGGAGGTGGCGCCAGCGGCGGGCCAGCGGCCGGTGGTGAGCGCGGCTGGTGCCCATCCGGCCGGCGGCGACGACGGCCTCCACCCGATCCCGGCGCATCCGCTCGAACGCGGCGAACGCGGCCGCCGGGGTGGCGTGGTCGCGCAGGCAGCGGGCCAGTTGGACGCCGTCCTCGAGTGCCATCGCCGCGCCCTGCTCGGACGCGGGCGGGGCGACGTGCAGGGCGTCGCCGACGATGATCGCCCGGTCGGTGTGCCAGCGCGGCACGTTCGGCAGGGCGTGGTCGTCGAAGGACAGGATGCGTTCGGAGTTGCCGATGACGGTCGGCGCGATCGTGCCGTTCCCGGCGAACAGTTCGCCCATCTCGGCGCGCAGCGCGTCGGGGTCCTGCGGTTCGTCGCGGCCGCGGGGCGCCGGGGCGCGCAGGCTGGTGAACCAGAAGCAGCCGCCGGAGTGCGAATCGCGGGTGGCGGCGAAGAACGCCTTCGCGCCCACGTAGGAGCGCATCACCTCGGGCGGCGGCGGTTCGCAGCCCGGTTCGGAGGCGTAGCCGTAGATGGTGCGGGTGCCCAGCCGTTCGGGCTCAGGGCCTTCGGGGTTGATCCGCGCGCGCACCGAGGAGTTCGCACCGTCGGCGCCGACGAGGACGTCGCCCTGGACCCGGCTGCCGTCGGCGAGCGACAGGGCCGCCGTCGCGCCGACCTCGGCGTCCACGACGCGGCTGCCGTGGTGGAACACGGCTCCGCGTTCGACGGCCTGCTCCCGCAGGACCGACGCCAGCACCGGCCAGTGCATCACCCGGGGCAGACCGCGCTGCGAGCTCGGGTCGGCGCCCAGCGCGTACCCCATCCGGCTGCCGTCGGGGTTGATCCGCTCGGTGCGCACGAGCGGGAACGACCGGGCGATCACCGGCTGGTGGGCGTTCACGGCGCGCAGCGCGTCCATCCCGTTGGGGTTGATCCGGACGACGGCGCCCTCGCCGTGATCGGCCGGTCGCGCTTCCACCACGGTCACGGCGATCCCCGCGGTCCGAAGGGCCAGCGCCAGGGCCGTCCCGGCGATCCCTCCCCCGCTGACAACGACGTGCTCCAACACATCCCCCAACGCCCGAGAACCGACCGGCCCCTCACTCCCCGAACGATCCTATCCCCGCGACCACCGTGAAAACCCTGAAACCG